>JAIEMU010000103.1 GCA_019751895.1 Sphingobacteriaceae bacterium
TTTGTTAACCGTTTTTAACCTCGTTCAGTTGGTAAGGTTATTGTATGTTAAATTTATTCGAAAGGATGAAAAAATCTCCAATCGGGATTATTTCTTTTTTTAAGGAGCGAACATTAGCTTAAATTGGAATGAAAAATATGGAAGGTAAATTTATGTTGAATGAAAATTTCACAAGAGTGGTTTTGCTGTATGTAATGTCGTTCCCATTTGGCATTATTGCAACCGTATATTATTTGAAATTAAAAAAGAAGTTAGCTGCCGGTGATGTGGTGGCAGCAGTATTAATTGAGAAAAAGATTTTTTTATTGATTTATGCTGCAATAGCTTTTAGTGTGCTTGTGGTGTTGGGCGCACTGTTTAAAATTTTGCATGTTTTTTAAATGAATGGGTTGTTGATTCTTTTGAGTTTCTGCAAATAGCGAATGTGTTTTAATTTGTTGGATTTTTCAGTAAATTTGCAGAAAAATTCATTGTAGCAAAATTCTTTGTTACCTAAATTGATTAAAAACATGAAATTTATTAGGGTTAGCTTTCTTACTTTTTGTACCAGTTTATTATTTGGACTTTTAGTTTTTTCTTCACAAAATGTAAGCGCACAACGTTTTTGGCCATTTAAAAAGCATAAAAAAACGGTTGTAAAAGATACATTAAACAAAAAAAATGATTTAAAGGGTTTGAAGTCTTACGATAGTATTGTAACCAAAAAAACAATCACTAAGGCAGGTTACTTAACCTTACATCAATTGAAAAATGATTTGTATTTTGAAATCCCTTTGCAACTAATGGGGCGTGAGATTTTGGTTGTCAATAAATTAACTA
This sequence comes from Sphingobacteriaceae bacterium, assembly GCA_019751895.1. Lineage (GTDB taxonomy): Bacteria > Bacteroidota > Bacteroidia > Sphingobacteriales > Sphingobacteriaceae > Pedobacter. Next base: position 820 of record JAIEMU010000103.1, read on the forward strand.
AAGTTCCTGATAAAATTAACGATTCGGGTTTGAATAAAGGAATCGCTTTTGATGAAATGGTTATTTCCTTTGAGTTAGATACAAACCTCAAAGTGGTTTTCATTCGCAAACACAATCCGTTGGTTCAAGTACCTCCTAAAGATCGAATAGCAAAATCAGTATCGGATAATTTTATAAATCCTATCATAGAGTCGTTGAAGTTACAGGCTTACAGCAAAGACAAAAAGTCGATTTTAATTAAGGTGAATAATCTTTTTGATGGTTCATCTGTTGCCATAAATAAGGTTTATGATGCGATAGGTATGATGACCAATCCAAACAAAGATTTGTCAAGGATTATAAATTTCAAGGCTTTTTCAGAAAACGTGTTGATCCGTTCGGAATTGTCGGCAAAAGTAACAGGAGTACCCCTTACGGTAGAAACCCTCTGTAATTTTGTTTTACTTCCCGAAATCCCCATGACGCCACGTTTTGAAGATAGACGAGTAGGTTTTTTCTCAACTGATAGGTGGTATTTTAACGATGCACAGCATGAATTGGAAACACGAAAGGTGGTAAATAGATGGCGTTTAGAACCTAAAAAAGAAGATATAGAACGTTATTTTAAAGGAGAGTTGGTAGAGCCTAAAAAGCCAATTGTTTATTATATAGATTCAAGTACACCGAAACAATGGGTTCCTTTTATTAAACAAGGGGTTGAAGATTGGCAAAAGGCCTTTGAATCAGCAGGCTTTAAAAATGCAATTATTGTAAAGGATATTCCAGAAAATGACCCTGATTTTGATCCTGACGACGTACGTTTTTCAACCGTGGTTTATGCGGCGTCCGATAAGGCAAATGCAATGGGGCCTTCAACTATCGATCCTCGCTCGGGAGAAATTATTGAAGCAGATATTATTTGGTGGCATAATGTGATGACGATTTTGAGAGACTGGATAAGGGTGCAAACGGGTGCAGTAGATGCAAAGGCAAGGGGAAACAAGTTGACAGATGAACAGATGGGACACGCTATTCGTTTTGTTTCTTCTCACGAAGTAGGGCATACTTTAGGTATGAAACACAATATGGGAAGTTCCTTTGCTTGTGCGGTAGATTCTTTGCGTTCAAAAGATTATACGAATAAAATTGGCGGAACAGCACCTTCAATTATGGATTATGCTCGATTTAATTATGTAGCACAACCAAATGATGGTGTAGAACAATTGACTCCACAAATTGGCGTTTACGATAAATATGCAATTGATTGGGCTTACAGATATACAGGTAAGCAAACTCCTCAAGAAGAATTATCGCTAATTAATGAATGGATTAGAAAGCATGAAAATGACCCTAATTATTATTATGGGGAACAGCAAGAAGTGAGGGATTGTGTTGACCCTCGTTCACAAATAGAGGATTTGGGCGACAATGCTGTGAAGGCAAGCTTATATGGCTTAGCAAATTTGAAAAGAATTGTACCTCAAATCGTCACTTGGACAAAAGCTGATGGTGCAAATTATGACGAAGCGGGAAGATTGTTGAATGCTGTGATTGGGCAATGGTATCAATATGCTTATCATGTATTGGCAAATGTGGGAGGTATTTACGTAACACCTACAGTTTATGGACATAAGAAAGATACGTATGTGCATGTGCCAAAAGTATTACAAAAAGAAGCGGTTAACTATTTAATTGATCAAGTTTTTATTACTCCATTGTGGTTGTTTAAAGCCGATGTGTTAAAAAAATCATACCCTATAAAATCAAGTCCAATTGGCGCAATTGAGTATGGTTCGTTATTGTATGCAAAAAGTTTACAAAGTTTTCTTTATTTCGATTTGTTGAGAGACGAAAGAATGTCTCGAATGATGGAAAATGAAGCTGCAAACGGAAATAAATCGTATAAGGTTGTTGATTTAATGAATGATTTGTATGTGCGTATTTTTGAAAAAACAATTCAATCTAAAAACCTTGATATCTTTGAACGCAACGCTCAAAAAGGATTTGTGGATGCTTTGATCGTGAGTATAGAACAGTCGATGGAAAAACCAGGTTCTAGAAAGATAATGGAACAATCTCCTATAGAACAATTCATAACGGATAAATATTTATGCAAACTTGAAGAACAACCTAATTTGGTAAACAGCGATCGTCAGGCACGAAATTTATTATTCAATCAAGTAAAAAGAGTTTCGGATGCGGTTTCGATAAAAAAAGGATTGATGCGACGTATTTTGGCTTTATTGAAACAAAAAACTGCTAGTGCTGATACCATTACAAGTTATCATTATCAGGATTTGACGGATAGAATAGAACAATATTTAGCGGTTAAGTAAGCAAAAAATAGTTTAAAAGAATACACCTAAATAAAAATAAAAATATGAAAGAAAAAACAAAACATTTTCTAATACTGCTAGGTATTTTGATTGGCGTACAATTTGCCCACGCCCAAACCACGTTGTCGGGTAGGGTTTTTGACGCAAAAACAAAACAGCCATTAGCAGGTGCTTCGGTATTTGTAGATAACAATTCAGTGTCAATACAAGGAGAACAAACAGGAACCGTGCAAAACATTAGCATTGGAGCGGTTACGGATAAAGATGGAAAATTTAGTTTTAAATCTTCTGTCAATTTAGAAGGTAAGCGCTTAGTTGTTAGTTATATGGGTTTTGTTACCCAAAGATTAACAATAACGGATAACCGCTTGTTGAGTATCTATTTAGAAGAAGATGGCGCAGTAATGCTACAAGATGTAGTTTTAACAGGGTATCAATCTATAAATAGAAAAAAATCTACAGGAGCTATTTCAAAAATTAAAACCGAAGATATCAAGCAGGCTGGTGTGATGGGGGTTGATCAGATGCTTACAGGTCAGGTAGCCGGTGTGGTAGTTTCCCCAACAGGAGGAGCGCCAGGTTCTGCGGCGCAAATTCGCATACGTGGTAATGCATCAATTAATGGCGTACAAGAACCTTTATGGGTTGTAGATGGTATTCCTTTGGAAACCAATACCCCAAAACTTACTGGTAAAGATATAGAACAATTGCAAAATAATTCTATTGCAGGTATCAATCCAAATGATATTGAAAATATTACCATTTTAAAAGATGCAGCTGCTACGGCAATTTACGGCGCTCGAGCGGCTAACGGGGTAATTGTAATTACAACAAAATCAGGTAAAAAAGGAGATCGTTTAAATGTTTCTTATCGTAATAATTTATCTTACACAGCTAAGCCTGATATTTCAAGATTAAATTTATTGAATTCAACCCAAAAAATTGATTTGGAGTTGGATTTGTTTAAGAGTAATTACACGCCATTCCAAGAGTATGGCGGCGTTAGTGCGGTGATGAAAAAATATGGCGTTACGAGTCAAAATCTTGCTACACTAGGTTATCAAAACATCAATGCATTAGCTCGTGAAGAAATAGAAGCTTTGCGTTCAATTAATACGGATTGGAACGATGTTCTGTTTAGGTCTGCTTATACACAAGACCATTCTTTGAGTTTGAGTGGCGGTAGTGACAAATCTACCTATTATTTTTCTGGCGGATACTTTGATGAAAATGGTGCAACAAAAGGAACAAATGCCAAACGCTATACTTTTAATACCAAGGCAGATTTTGATTTGTTACCTAAGTTGAAATTAAGCGTTGGTTTAATGTTTAATCAAAGAAATCAAACGTCGTTTCTTTCTCAAGGAGGAGCTACAAGCCCTGTTTATTATTCTCGCACAGCCAGTCCATATCAATCTCTTTATAATATTGACGGAACATTTTCATTCGATGCAAACGTTGCCAATGGCAATAATCCTTCAAACTTCAATGCTTTGGAAGAAATGAACAATACGAGCAATAATTTAGGTACTCGAGCGATTAACATGAATACCAAACTTAGCTATGAACCAATTACAGGTTTGGTTTTAAGCTCTCAATTAGGTTTACAATTAGAAAACACTTTGTCTGAAAAATTAGCACTTAAAGATTCTTATTTTACTCGCTTTGTAGCATATAATCAAGCCAATTACTTTGAAGCAGGACAAAGAAAAACATTTTTGCCTGATGGAGGTATTTTGACAAATGGTCAAGTGGAACTAGAACAATATACGTTAAAAAACATAGCAGAGTACAATAAATCATTTGGCGAAAAACACCAAATTACTTTTATGTTAGGTAACGAATTGAGAAGGGTAGAAACAGGATCGGATTACATGACTAAATTTGGATACGACCCTGAAACCTTAGTGTCTGTTCCGTTAACGTCTTTAGGTACAAGTGATAAAACACAATCAATTGTTTCGTTATATCGTGCTTATCCGAACACTAAATCATTCAATGAAGATGCTTTCGTTTCATTTTTCGGAACAACATCTTATACCTATGCAAGTAAATATACCTTAACAGGAAGTGTAAGGTACGATGGGTCGAATATGTTTGGTGTAGCCGTAAGAGATAGATTTCAGCCTTTGTGGTCAGTTGGTGGATTGTGGCGAATTGCCGAAGAAGATTTCTTTAAATCTCACACACCTTGGCTCAACTTATTAAACTTTAGAGCATCCTACGGTTTGCAAGGTAACTTAGACCGCAACACTTCTCCAGTAGTTGTAGCTGAATATACAAATGAAGTTATTTTGCCAGGTGGAACGAAAATTCCTGGAGCTTTTATTACCAATCCACCTAATCCGAATTTAACTTGGGAAAAAACACAAAACATAAATATTGGTTTAGATATTGAATTGCTTAGAAATCGTTTTGCATTTAGCGTTGATGCTTACGATCGTTTAGGAACTGATTTATTGAGCCAAAAATCATTACCTTTAGAAAATGGATTTAGATATTTAAACATAAATTGGGCGTCGATGCGCAATAGAGGACTAGAATTTAATCTTAATACAAAGAATATAGAATCTAAAAACTTCAAATGGTCAACAAATTTCAACATTGCCTATAATGCGAACAAGATACTCGAAGAGGTTTGGTTTCCAGGTTCTTTAACGCCGTCAAGAGTAGGGCTGCCTGTTAATTCTATTTTTTCGTATAATTATGCAGGTGTTGATGCCAATGGTATTCCTATGTTGAAAAAAGAAGACGGAACGACTCAGTCTGCGAAAGAATTTTTTCAATTAAACGACAGCGGTGTGTCTAGCTTTAATCAACAGCAAGTATTAAATTTGATGTCTTATGCAGGAACAAGGGACCCTAAATTTTCAGGAGGTTTAAACAATACATTTAAAGTTCATGATTTTGATTTAACTTTTGGTTTTATATTTAATTTAGGACAAAAAGTTTTAATTAACCCTTATTATTCTCCGTATAGTTTTAATCGAGGATTGAACACCAGCAATCAAATTTTAAATAGATTTGATTCATCTACTAAAACAGGAGATTTACCCGCATTAGTTGACCCTAGTACCACCACTAATTTAGATGCAAAAAGTATATATACTTTCGATACCTCGATGAATTTTTACGGAAAGTTAGATTATTGGGTTAGAAAAAATGATTATATAAGGTTGAGAAATGTGAATTTAGCATATAACTTACCAAAATCATTATGTACTAGATTAGGAATATCACAATTGAGAGTTAATGCGGAATTGCGAAATCTATTTGTAATAGCAGATAGTTACGTAGGAAGTTTAGACCCAGAAACGATGGGAAATAATTATGCTCAACCTATTCCAAAAACAATAAGTCTTGGTTTGAATGTAGGGTTTTAAAATAAAATAAAATGAAAAATATTATAAAAACAACAATATGCTTGCTAGTGTTATTTACTTTTTCTTCATGCAAAAAGTACTTAGACATAACCCCAAAAGGAAAATTAATACCGAGTACAGAACAAGAGTTTTTAAGGGTGCTTAACAGCGCTTATGCTATCAAAACAAACACCAAAACTTTGCTTAGTATAAGAGCTGATGAGTTTATGATTACAAAAGAAGCTAATGCACCTGACTACAATCAATACTTAAATCATTTTGCTTGGGACGAAAACAATGCAAGCGAGCAACAAGTTTCTTATTCATGGGATTCGGAATATAAAATCATATTTTATTGTAATTACATTATAAATGAAATCGAAAAACAAGATAATTTAAGTGTAGGTAACAAACAAATATTGGGTGAAGCTCATTTGCTTAGGGCATTTACGTATTTTAATTTAGTAAACACTTATGGCGCACCATTCAATGAGCAAACAGCAGCAACTGATTTAGCAGTTCCTTTAATTGCTGAAAATGACCTTTTAGTATCAAGAAAACGTTCTTCAGTAAAAGAAATTTATAATTTTATAACCGCAGAAATTGAGAAATCTAAATCTTTGGTGTCTATTAAAGTCTTCCCTGATGTAGAGAAGTATCGTTTTAACACACAGTCTTTGCAAGCTTTTGAAACAAGAGTGAATTTGTATTTAGGGAAATGGGAAAATACAAGTGCTTTGGCAGAAAAATTACTCTCAGAACGCAGTGCTTTAGTTGACTTGAATGTTGCAGGAGCCAAACAACCCGCTTTATTTTCTTCTGTTGAAACTATCCAAGCATACCAGCCTGCATTTCAATCTTTAAACCTACTTGCGGGGTTAAACATGAATTTGGATTTGTATAATACCTATAATGATGACGACAAACGTAAAGCCATTTGTTTTACTGAGGATGGTTACCTTGATATGAATACATTTGAATTCATAATTACGGGGGTTTCATATAAAAACATTGGATTTAATGACTTGTCTTCTTGTTTTCGATTGTCTGAAATTTATTTAAATGCTGCGGAGGCTTATGCTCAGCAAGATAAGTTAGCAGAGGCTAAGGTGAAGTTGTTGGTTTTGCTAGCAAAAAGATTAAAACCTACTTATTACACAAAAGAAGCCACTCGCATCAACGCCATTAGCAGTAAAAATGATTTGTTGACAGAAATTTATAACGAACGAGCCAGAGAGCTTGTTTTTGAAGGACATCGTTGGTTTGATTTACGTCGCACAAAACAACCAAGTATAAAACATATTTTTGCAGATAAAACTTATACTTTGACAGAAAAAGATGCTCGTTATACCGTAAAAATTCCTTTAGAGGTAATAAAAGCAAATCCTTTGTTAAATGAATAACAAAGGATTCTAAAAATTGTTTTTTAGATATTAAAAAATTGGGGGTTTTCTTTTTCAACAAAGTAAAACCCCTTTTTTTGTTATTTTGAATTATCGATTTTAAATGGCTCACATAAAAAAGTTGGGGAGATATTTGAAATACTAAAAGCTAATAAAATAAAAAAAGCTGTTCGAACACTTTAGACTGCCCCAAAAGTTTGGACGTATTTAGAATATAATTAAAAGTTAGTTTTAATTATATTTCTGCATACTAGTGGTAACATGAAATCCATTTGGACAATACCAGTACGTCTTTTTCTGTAGTATGAAAATAAAGACACTAAATGTTTAGTAATTGGTAATGATACTGCACTAACATTAGGGATTTCGGTTTTATCCCACGATAAATCGTTGCGTTTCATTGGCATATATCCGTTTGCAGGAATTATAAAAAAACCTTCATAATCAAAAAAAGGATTTTCAACTTGATAAAGTAATCTATCAATTAAAGAACGTTTAGATTGTATATCTCTAACTACGGTCTCCTCTTGTATAATTTGCATAAGTGCTTTACGATCTATTGATGTGTCATATTGGGGTATTCCTATTCCTCTTCTGCTGCTAAGTTCACGCACCAAAACGATTTTACCTCTAACTTCACCCATTTTAGGTGTAACATCTTTTGTGTACCAAGCGTTTGGATTTTTAGAAATGTATCTAAGCAGTACATCTTCAAAATTTTGTCCAGTGTTAGAATTTTCTTCTCTAATACACATTATAATGGTTTCAGTAGGGTTATTTCTTAGAAAAGTATAAAAGAAACTTAACATATAATCATCAAAGGAAAACCATCGGAGTGGAAAATCGGGTTGGATACTAAAATCACTACCGTTGTTTCTACAACCAATATCGAAATATCTAACACCATATTCTAATTGCTTACACATATCTATATCTTGACATTTAGTTGTTACATCAATGGCTAGTCCCATTTTTCCTGAGTTTGAAAATTGTAAATCGCTAAAGTTACTTCCGGAGGATAAAAAAGACATAGAATTATGCGTACCAGGGATACTTAAATCAGATAAAGAAGTTTCATTAGAAACGTATTGCATCCAGCTACATGTGTTGAATTTCTGTTCAATTGATGGGATTGCTGATATTGCAGAAGAAACACCGATTTTATTTGTTGGCGCATCTACAATCGAATCTTTTTTACAACCCAATATTACTAAGGCAAATAACCCTAATAACATAAATTTGTTAATTTTTTTCATTTTGTGGTTTAGATTTTTTTATAACTTAGTTTATTTGTTATTCTAAAAAAAAAACAGTCCGGTTTGACTTTTTTTTAGGCGCAAAAAAGAGGGGACATTTTTGGTGTTCCCTCTTTTTAAAACGTATTTAGAATATAATTAAAAGTTAGTTTTAATTATATTTCTGCATAAATCTGGTGAGATGAAATCGGTTTGAATAACACCAACATTTCTTTTTCTGTAGTTTGAAAAATCACTACTTAAATACGAATTAATTGGATTTGATACCGAAGGAATATTAGGAATTTCTGGGGTGCTCCACCATAAATATTTTCGCTTTGTTGGCATATATCCGTTTGCACAATTTACAGCAATTCTTCCGTTATAATAACCTCGTTCAGTATTAGAAAGAAATGAACTAATTGCATTCCATTTAGAGTTTACATTTCTAACCACATAGTCGTCTTGCTTAACTCTTAATGAGTTACTTATACCCGTAGATTTACTGCTGTTGAAATTACGTACTAAAACGATTCTGCCTCTAGCTTCACTCATTTTAGGTATAGCATCTTTTGTGTACCAAGCGTTTGGATTTCGAGAGATGTATCTAAGCAGTACATCTTCAAAATTTTGTCCAGTGCTAGAGTTTTCTTCTTGTATAGACATTAAAACGGTTTCAGTAGGGTTGTTTCTTAGAAAAGTATAAGAAGCATTTAATACATCATCAAATGATAAATTTTGATTTACAACACCGTGATAGATTCTAAAATCACTACCATTGTTTCTACAACGAATATCTAAATATCTAACACCATAGTCTAGTTGCTCATTGATGCGGTAATGTTGACATCTAGCCGTTCCACTAGTGATCGAACCAAATACTTTTTGTAAAATCCAAGAATCGCTAAGGGCGTCAAATCGAGCACCAGCATCATGTGCACCAGGGATACTTAAAGCAGATAAAGAGGTTTCATTAGAAACGTATTGCATCCAACTACGTGTGTTGAAGTTCTGTACAATTGATGGGATTGCTGATATCGCAGAAGAAACACCGATTTTATTTGTTGGCGCATCCACAATCGAATCTTTTTTACAACCCGATATTACTAAGGCAAATAACCCTAATAACATAATTTTGTTGATTTTTTTCATTTTCATTTTTGTTTTAGATTGTTAAATTTAAAAAAAATATATAACAAAGTTATAAATTAAAAAAAACACTTTTACTATTAATTAATTATTTTTTTTAATTACTCAGATTAAACTAAATAAATGCAACTTTTGAAAGGATTAAAAGATTAAATTTTTTCAGAAAGAGAGAAGAAAGATTGAATAATTGATAAGTTTCAAGTAAATCAACTTCCAATTTTTTGAGTCCTTGTTTTGAAAAAAAAATATTATTAAAATTAAATAACTGAATAACAGTAAGATGGAAAAAAGTAAAAAGCTGTCCTAATGTTTTATTGGATAATACTGGTTTAAAGTCGCTAATCCATCAAAGTTTTTCTCTATATTTTTAAGGTATTATGTTTTTTAAATAACTTAAATAACTTTTTTCGGTTATTTCTACTATTACTCCTTTGCCAAGGTGTAGGTGTTCTACTTTGGGGCTTTCATTTTATAGTTCAAATTTTTTTGCCCATTTGTACATTATAAATTATCCTTTTTTTTCTTCTTGGTTTATTTGGTTAAAAATTTTGTCCATTTTTTCTACGTACTCATTTGTGTCATCTACAAAAAAGTTCAAAGTTGGTATTACCCTTGCTTGGTGACGTATTTTTGTACCTAATTTATATCTAATTTCGTTGTTGTGCTTGTTGATCATCGCAATTGAAACATCGGTATCTTTAGTATTAAAAAAACTTACATATATTTTTGCTACTGATAAATCAGGCGACATACGTACTTTTGTAATCGTTACCAAAGTGTTTGGGAGATAATTTTGGGCTTCTTTTTGAAAAATAGCTGCTAATTCTTCTTGTAACAATCCAGCGAATTTTTGTTGTCTTTTACTTTCCATGAGGTGGCTATTTTATTTTTTTTGAATTTGATTAGTACAATAAATTGTCAAAAGGGTATTTAGTAACGTGTATTTCCATTGCAATATCATACAAAAGTTGCTTAAACTCTTCTATGTTTTCTTTGTTTTTTGCAGAAACAAATTGGGTTAGTTTGCCCGTTTTTCGCCATTCTTCTTTAAACATTGGCAAGGTAAGAACATTGTTTTCGTCCACTAGATCTTCAATTTTTAGCATTGGTGGCACATAAGCATCCGTTTTATTGAAAACAATAATTGTTTTTTTATCTCTTGCACCTAAGTCTATCAAAGTTTGCTCCACTACCGTAATTTGATCTTTAAAATTTGGGTGCGAAATATCTACCACATGTACCAAAATATCTGCTTCTCGTACTTCATCCAAGGTAGATTTAAAACATTCAACCAAATGGTGAGGCAATTTGCGGATAAAACCAACAGTGTCGGACAATAGGAAAGGTAGGTTTGCAATTACCATTTTTCTTACGGTGGTGTCTAAAGTTGCAAAAAGTTTGTTTTCAGCAAATACTTCCGATTTTGCTAAAAGGTTTAAAATTGTACTTTTTCCTACGTTTGTGTATCCTACCAAAGCAACTCTTACCAATTCTTTCCGGTTTTTTCGTTGTATTTCGTTTTGTTTATCTATTAATTCTAGTCTTTCTTTCAGTACTGAAATTTTATCTAAAATAATTCTTCTGTCGGTTTCAATTTGAGACTCACCAGGACCACGCATTCCTATTCCTCCTTTTTGACGTTCTAAATGTGTCCAAAGGCGGGTTAATCGAGGTAATAAATATTGTGATTGAGCAAGTTCAACTTGTGTTCTTGCCTGTGCAGTTTTGGCTCTTCCTGCAAAAATATCTAATATTAAATTGCTGCGATCTAGTATTTTAACTTGCAATTCTCGTTCTATGTTTCGCAATTGCGAAGGTGAAAGTTCATCATCAAATACCACCATGTCAATTTCGTTAGCTTTAACGTAGGCTTGTATTTCTTCTAATTTTCCTGTACCCACAAAAGTAGTTCTATCGGGGCGCAGCATTTTTTGAGTAAAAGATTTGATAACCTTTCCGCCAGCGGTATTTACTAAAAAAGCAAGCTCGTCTAAATATTCTTTAGTTTGCGAAGGCATTTCTCCAGGAGTAATTACGCCAACTAAAATAGCCGTTTCTTGTTTTATAGCCGTTTCGTATGTTTTTTGTTTTCCCATAATGATGCGCAAATCTACAAAAAATTAAAGCTAGTTTTTTGTAGAGAATTTACAGTAAAATTGATTTTACCCATCATAACGTGTAACGCTGGTTACACCGTTTACTTCAAGTAAATTTTTAATTAAATTTTCTAAATGATTGGTGTCTTTTATGTAAATACTAATCATACCATCAAATATTCCGTCTTCTGTTTCCACAGTAATGGAACGCATATTTACTTTAAAATCGTTTGAAATTACCTGCGTTATGTTGTTAATCAGTCCAACTGCATCAATACCTATGATGTGAAGATTGGTCAAAAAGGTAAGTTGTTGGTCGCTGTTCCATTTTGCTTTTACCATTCGATAACCATAATTTGCCATTAATTGGGTAGCATTCGGACAATTGGTTCTGTGAATTTTTATACCGTCGTTGATGGTTGTGAAACCAAAAACATCATCTCCAGGAATAGGGTTGCAACATTTTGCTAAGTTGTAGTCAATAAGTTGCATGTCTTCGCCAATCAACAAAACATCTTTTTCGCCACTTTTGCTTTTTTGTGCTACAAATTCTTCTTGAATTTTTGGATTATTGGTGTCTAATGCGTTTTCATCGTTTAAAAACTCTTTTAAGTCTTTTAGTTCGATCTTAGCGTTGGCAACTGCCACAAATAAATCTTGTGTAGCTTGAAGTTTGAAATAATAGGCTATTTTTTCTAAATTTTCGGTGTTGTAGGTTATTTTTAAAGATTTGAGCTTGCGTTCTAAAATTTCTTTTCCTATTTCGGCTATTTTTCTTTTTTCTTCTTTTAACGAAGATTTTATTTTCGACTTTGCTTTTGAGGTAACTACAATATTTAACCAATCTTCTTTTGGGGCTTGTTTGCTCGAGGTAATAATTTCTACTTGGTCGCCATTTTGAAGCTTGGTTGCTAGGGGTACTAATTTTTGATTTACCTTTGCGCCAATACATTTTGCGCCAACATCGGTGTGAATTTCAAATGCAAAATCGAGTGCTGTAGCACCAAGTGGCAATTGAAGGAGTGCGCCTTTTGGCGTGAAAATGAAAATTTCGTCTGAAAAAAGATTCATTTTAAAATCATCTAAGAAATCCAAAGCATTTGATTCAGGATTGCTAAGCATTTCTCTTACATTTTGAATCCATAAATCTAAGCCATTGTCGTTGTTCGATTCCTTATATTTCCAATGTGCGGCAAAACCTTTTTCTGCAATTTCGTTCATGCGTTGGGTTCTTATTTGCACTTCAACCCATTGTCCACGAGGGCCCATCACGGTGGTGTGTAAACTTTCGTATCCATTTCCTTTTGGTGAAGATATCCAATCTCGTAATCTGTCAGGGTTTGGTCGGTACAAATCGGTTACAATTGAATAGGCTTTCCAACAATCTGCTTTTTCTTGGTCAGAATGACTATCTAAAACTACTCTAATCGCAAACAAATCATAAACCTCTTCAAAAGGAATGTTTTTTGATTTCATTTTATTCCAAATCGAATGGATTGATTTTGGCCTTCCAAAAACCGATGCAGAAAGACCCTGTTCTTTTAAAATTTCATTGATAGGTGAAATAAAGTCTTTCACAAATAAAGTTCGCTCGGCTTTTTTTTCATTCAAATTATTTGCGATTAATTTGTAAGTTTCAGGCTCTAAATACTTCATCGACAAATCCTCTAGCTCCGACTTAATGGCATATAAACCCAATCGATGTGCCAATGGTGCATATAAATAAATAGTTTCTGATGCGATTTTTAATTGTTTGTGCCCAGGCATAAAATCCATTGTTCGCATATTGTGTAACCGGTCTGCAAGTTTGATAATGATTACCCTAACGTCATCGGCAAGGGTGAGTAACATTTTTCTGAAGTTTTCAGCTTGTAACGAACTATTGGTATCGAAAACACCTGCTATTTTGGTTAAACCATCAATAATCTTAGCCGTTTTTTTACCAAATTCACGTTCAATATCCTCTAAAGTAATGTCGGTATCCTCAACCACATCATGAAGCAAGGCGCAAACAATAGAAGTAGTGCCCAATCCAATTTCTTCGGCTGCAATTTGCGCCACCGCAATCGGATGGTAGATGTAAGGCTCACCAGATTTTCGGCGCATATCTTTATGGCATTCAACAGCTAATTCAAAAGCTTTTCGAATTTCTTTTTTATCTCCTTTTTGAAGTGTAGATTTACAAGCTCTCAATAGAGATTTGTATCGATTTAAAATTTCTTTTTTTTCTGCTTCGGTATCTATGATTAATGCGTGTTTCATACGGATTTGTTTGATAGAAAAAAATAGGATGTAAACTTAAATTGTATATTAGAACATATTTTTGTTTGCGAATATATAAAAATAGGTTATAACTTTGAGTATTGATAAATTTATGAAATATTTTCTAGCATTTTTAATCTTTTTTAATACTTCTTTAATGGTAGCTAATGCTCAATTAGTTACATGCGACCCTAAAAAGCCTAAATTAAGTAAAAATGACACCATTCGTGTGGCAAGCACCGTTGATAATTGCGAAATTATTCCTTGGATTTTGTTAAATGAAGTGAAAATTACGGAAGTGAGAACATTCCGTTCCTATGAAGAACGTGTGGCTTACAATAGGTTGAGATATAATGTACTGAAGGTGTTGCCTTACGCATTGTATGCCAAGCGAAGATTTGAAAAATTAGAACGTGATTTGGCAGTTGTTTCTGACGAAAAAGAACAAAAAAAATTGGTTAAGGAGTGTGATAATGAAATTAAAAACCTATTCAACAGAGAGGTAAAAGAGCTTACGATTACGCAAGGTAAAATTTTAACTAAATTGATAGATCGAAATTTGAATCGAACAACCTACGATATCATTAAAGAAAATAAAGGAGTGATTAGAGCTTTTGTGTACCAATCTATTGCGAGAGTGGTAGGTCACGACTTAAAAGCTACCTACGATGCTCAGAATGTGCAAGAAGATTTTAATATTGAAGTTATCTTGAAAAATTCAAATTATTACCATTAAATCTATAGAAGATGAACAGCGAAAATAGTATTCATAAATTTAAGGTAAAACTTAGCAATGGTGAATTTAAACGTATTTCGGATTACAAAGGCAAGGTTTTACTGATTGTAAACACGGCAAGTGAATGTGGTTTCGCTGGACAGTTTAAAGATTTGCAAGATTTGCAAAACCAGTTTACGACAGACGAATTTGAAATTTTAGCTTTTCCTTCCAATGATTTTGGAAAACAAGAACCATTAAGCGGGCGTTCTATTCTGAGTTTCTGCGAAATTAATTACGGTGTCAAATTTACCATTTTCGATAAAGTTAGCATTCGTGGAGCACATGCGCATCCATTATTTCTTTACTTGGGCGATAAAAAACAAAATGGAAAAGTAAATTCAAAACCAAAATGGAATTTCCATAAATATTTAATCAACCAAAATGGAGAAGTAGTGGATTATTTTTATCCATTCACAAAACCCAATACCTCAAAAGTTAAAAAGAAAATACAACGTTTGTTGACTCAAAAATAAATAAATAATGAAATTAGATATTCTTGTTTTTGCCGTTCATCCCGATGATGCGGAATTAGGTTGTTCGGGAACAATTATGAAACACATTGCCCAAGGCAAAAAAGTAGGTATTGTGGATTTGACACGAGGGGAGTTGGGAACCAGAGGAACTGCCGAAACAAGAGATGTGGAGGCTGAAAAATCAGCGCAAATCATGAAGCTTACGGTTAGAGAAAACCTGAGCTTTAGAGACGGTTTCTTTAAAAACGATGAAGCTCATCAACTCAAAATCATTGAAACCATACGGAAGTATCAACCTGAAATTATTCTGTGCAATGCTTTACACGACCGCCATCCCGACCATGGAAGGGCAGGGGATTTAATTAATGATTCGGTTTTTTTAAGTGGATTACCAAAAATAAATACAATGTTTGAAAGTAAAGAGCAAATGGCTTGGCGACCTCGTTTGCTGCTACAATATATTCAAGATAGGTATATAAAACCAGATATTATTATAGATGTTACCCCATTTTTCGAGGATAAATTAAAATCAATAAAGGCTTTTGAAACCCAGTTTTTCAATCCCAACTTAAACGAACCGAATACTTATATTTCATCTCCTGATTTTTTAGAAAGTGTAGTGGGTAGGGCAAGAGAATTTGGAAAATCAATAGGAGTGACCTATGGGGAAGGTTTTACATCTAAAAAATTGTTAGGCGTAACGGATTTGTTTAATTTATTGTAGTTTTTAAATACATAATTGAAATTTTGGAAATATTAAATCATAAAAAAGACGCATTCGCAGCCCTGCGCTTTCGCGAATTTCGTTCCTATATTGGCATAAGGTTTTTCTTTACTTTTGCCTATCAAATGCAAGCTGTGGTGATAGGCTTTCATATTTATCAAATCACTAAAGATCCACTTTCATTGGGTTTAATTGGTTTAAGTGAAGCTTTGCCGTCAATTATTGTATCGATGTATGGAGGATATGTAGCCGATAAATCGGAAAAAAGAGCCTTGATTTTTAAAATCTTCGCGGGGATTACTTTTTGTTCTACAATCATGTTGCTGATAACCTCGGCTCAAATGCAAAGTTATGTGCCTTCGGGTTATGTAGTTCCGATTATGTATTTAATGGTTTTTGGGATAGGAATAGCGAGAGGATTTTTGTCTCCGGCTATTTTTTCGCTAATGGGTTCTGTGGTGCCTAAAACATTGTATGCCAATGCAAGTACCTGGAGCAGTTCGGTGTGGCAAATGGCATCTGTGGCTGGGCCAGCAATTGGCGGATTGGTGTACGCTTTTTATGGTATTACAGTTGCATACTCGGTTATTTTGGTATTCGTGTTTATCTCTTTAATTTTTGTATTTTTTTTAAAAAAACATTTACCCCATTTTGTTCCTAAAGAAAATATTTTCAAAAGTTTAAGCAAAGGTGTACACTTTGTTTTGAAAAGTAAAATGATGCTTGGCGCAATGAGTTTAGATTTGTTTTCTGTTTTTTTTGGCGGTGCAGTGGCACTTTTGCCTGTTTTTGCAAATGATATTTTAAATGTAGGCTCGCAAGGTTTAGGTTTTTTGAGAGCAAGTAATTCTTTAGGGGCTGTTTTAACGATGCTGTTGATGACTAGGTTTTCGCCGATGAATCGCCCTTGGCGTAATTTATTGATAGCGGTTACTGGTTTTGGTGTTTGTATTATTTGTTTTGGCTTGTCAACCAGCTTTTATCTTTCAATGTTTTTCTTGTTTTGTGAAGGTGCTTTCGATAGTGTGAGTGTCGTTATTCGGTCAAGTATTTTACAGTTGTTAGTTCCAGACGAAATGCGAGGACGGGTATCTGCTGTAAATAGTATGTTTATAGGTTCTTCTAATGAAATTGGCGCATTTGAATCAGGTTTTACGGCTAAATTAATGGGCACTGTACCTGCTGTTTTATTTGGTGGAAGCATGACCATCGGCATCGTAGCGATTACCTATTTAAAAACAAAAAAGTTGTTCTCCGTTACCGAATCTGAATTAAAACCTCTGGAAGTTGGTAACGAATAAGAATATGAAACAGTTGTAAATCTAAAATAATTTATCACAAAGCGATTGTAATTAATTTATAAATATTACTTTTGTTTTCAAAATAAAAATTAAAAACATGTCAAATTTATCAGAAAATCAAACTCCGAGTATGCAAAATGCAAATAACGAGTCAATTTACAAGTTGATCGGAGTAGGTGTAGTTGTTTGTGTAATAGGTTCTTTCCTTCGTTTTGCTTTCGATTCTATGTATTTATCTATTGCTTCATGGGCAATATTATTTGTTGGCGCATTTATTTGCAGTAAAGCTGTATTCAAAATATTAAAATCATAGTTTTTAACCCTATTTTGGTATGAAAAAACTATTTTTTTTCTGTTTTATCTTTTGCGCTTTTCAAGCTCTTGCAATTAAACCTAAGTGCAAGTATGTGAAGATTAGTACCAAAAAAGGCGATTGTATCGTAAGGCTTTACAATGAAACACCGATGCACAGAGATAATTTTGTGAGATTGGTGCAAACAGGTTTTTATAACGATTTGTTGTTTCACCGTGTAATTAAGGGTTTCATGATTCAAGGTGGAGATCCTTCTTCGAAAAATGCAAAGCCTGATGCAATGTTAGGCGAAGGAGATGTGGGATATAAACTGTATGCAGAAATTAGAGATAGCTTATTTCATAAAAAAGGTGTTTTAGCTGCTGCAAGAGATAATAATCCTGAAAAAGCATCGAGTGGTTGTCAGTTTTATTTGGTGCAAGGCAATGTGTTTTCTGATGAGCAATTGAATCAAATAGAGCTTAGGCGATCAAATCAAAAAATACCTGAATGGCAACGTCAAGTATATAAAACAATAGGAGGGACGCCTTTTTTAGATCAAAATTATACAGTTTTTGGTGAAATTGTAAAAAATATTCAATTGGTTGATGCTGTGGCTGCGGTTCCTGTTTTAGCGTCTAATAGACCTAAAGAAGATGTTAAAATGAATCTTGTGATGCTTACAGATAAAGAGGCGGAGATTTTAGAAAAAGAATTAATAAATAAAGAATTAAATCAAAAAAAATAATGACTATACATAAAGAAGGTTACACCTCAATTGCTTTGGCAACTTTATTTTTCTTCATCACAAATGCATTGGTAGAGTATAAACTCGCAGATATAACTTGGTTGGTGTGGCTAATAAGAATTTTAACTTTTGCAATTTTTGTAATTGTTCTACAATTTTTTAGAAGTCCAAACAGAAAATTTGTTGTCAACGATAAATGTGTAATTTGTCCAGCAGATGGCGAAGTTGTGGTTATTGAAGAAACAGAAGAGACTGAATATTTTAAAGATAGACGTTTACAGGTTTCGATTTTTATGAGCCCTGTTAATGTTCACATTAACCGTAATCCAATAAGCGGTGTGGTAAAATTTTTCAAATACCACCCTGGTAAATTTTTATTTGCTTGGAATCCTAAATCGAGTACAGATAATGAACGTACTACGACGGTGGTAGAACATTCAAACGGAACGCCAATTTTGTTTCGTCAAATTGCAGGAGCTTTGGCTCGCCGTATTGTTTGGTATATTAAAGAAGGAGATAAAGTGAATCAAACAGAAGAATTTGGTTTTATAAAATTTGGTTCTAGAGTAGATATTTTCTTACCTTTAGGAACTGAAGTAAACTTAACCTTAAATCAGAAAGTGAAAGGTGGAATAACTACTTTAGCCACTTTAAAATAAATAATAAACAAAACCTTAACCCTTTAAATTAAAAATCAGTATGAAAAAGTTATTTTTAGCGTGTTTATTTGCTTCGGCAGCTTTAGTTGCAAGTGCTACAGATAAACCAAAAAAAGAAAAATGTTGTTCAACTAAGTCTTGTGATTCGAAAGACAAAAAGGCTTGCGATTCAAAAGATAAGAAAGCTTGTGATTCGAAAGACAAAAAAGCTTGTGATTCAAAAAGCAAAAAATCTTGCGACAAAAAATAAGTCGATTAGACTTTGAAACCATAAAAAAAGCAGATTGTATTTACAATCTGCTTTTTTTATGCAATAACAATTGAGGTTAATTCTTTAATTCTGTTTTTACGAAAACAAACTCCGAATGATTTTTTTCTACAATTTCACGAATTTTGAAATTGATTTCCTCTTTAATTCTTAAAAAATGGTTGTACTCCAAGATGTGAACGAAGTATTCAACCTCAAGCTTTATAGCGCTTTCAAAATATCCTTCTAGATAAGCTATGCCATCAGTAGTGGTGTGTTCATGCGTGTTGATGTATTGATTTATATCGATGATAATTTGTTTTAAATCGGAACTTTTGGTTTGGTAACTTAAACTCAAATGAAAATTTATTTTTCGATAATTGCGTTGTGAGATGTTTTCCAACACACCGTCAACCATACCTTTGTTGGGTACTGTAGCCATGGTTTTTGAGTTGGTGCGTATCAAGGTGCTTCTAAAACCAACTTTTTCTATTGTACCTTCAATACCTTTGACTTTTACAATATCTCCCACAATAAATGGTTTGTCGATGAAAATTGTGAAAGAACCAATTAAGTTTTCCAAAGTTTCTTTGGCAGCCAAAGCAATAGCGATACCACTGATACCTAGACCTGTGATGAGGGTTAAAACATTGATTTCAAATGTGTAACCTAATAGCATAAAAAAACCAATAAAACAAACCACTGCTTTTGTTAATTCTTTCACAAAGGGAACAATTTGATCGTCGGCTTTGCTTTCTGTTAAACTCGCTTTGTGGCTATACACATGCGCAATAAAATCAATCAACCTAAGTACAATCCAGGTGACAGTTAAAATGAAGAAAAATAAAAAAGCTTTGTCTATAATGTCTCCAATTGTGATTTCAGAAATAGATATGCCTGTTTTAGATTTTCGTTTAAAATCTAATAAAATTAAGTTTAACGGATAATCTAATTGGTTTGCAGCGAAATACAAGGTGAAAATGATAGTTAAACGCTCAAAAGGTTTGAGTAGTAAATCTAAAAATACACCGACTTTTATTTCCGCTGCAAACTTTTTAAATATCTTAAACAAAAGTTGACTAAATATTTTGGATAATATTTTTTTAAACAGCAAGCCTAATAAAATAATCAATACTAAAAGTGTGTATTGTTTTACAGAGTTACCCCAATATATTTGATCAAAAAATGTTGATTCCATTTCTAAATTAATTGTTTTAATGCGATTTCAAACGCAGTTTTAGATAATCCAGTTTTTGATTTGTCGATAGCGTGAACATTTAGCATCGCATTTTTGATTACATTAGAAGCGTCGTTAAAAATGGCTTCGTCACTCATTTCTGCATCTAATTGCATTAAGTATGCAAATACTCTTGCCATACCGCAATTTGAAATAAAATCAGGAATAACCGCAACATTTTCGTCTGCATGTTCCATGATGCTTCCAAAGAAAATTTCTTTATCCGCAAATGGTACATTTGCACCACAAGCAATTACTTCTAATCCGCTTTTAATCATATCGTCAACTTCATTTTGTTTTACCAAACGGGAAGCCGCCGCAGGAATAAAAATTTCAGCGCCTAAA
>JAIEMU010000148.1 GCA_019751895.1 Sphingobacteriaceae bacterium
GTGGGATGTAAAATTTCAAATTTTCATTTTATTAGTTTGGGGAATAGGTGTTTATGCCCTAGCTGTAAAAGTTTTCAAATGGGAATAGAAAATGAAAGTCTTAAAAATTAGAGAATAATAAAATTTTAATTACATTTGAAATCACAATAGTAATTGTAAAATATACACTAAGTAATTTTAACCTAAAAAACATATTTATGAGCTTAATAATTGATGTTCATGCCCGCCAAATTTTAGATTCTAGAGGCAATCCAACTCTTGAGGTTGAAGTAATTACCGAAAACGGACACATGGGGCGTGCTGCTGTACCAAGTGGCGCTAGCACAGGTTCGCACGAAGCGGTAGAATTGAGAGACAACGACAAAAAAGTATATCTTGGTAAAGGCGTTTTGAAAGCCGTTGAAAACGTAAACACACAGATTGCTAAAGCACTTCAAGGTGTAGATGTTTTTGAGCAAGTATTAATCGACAAGATGATGATTGAACTTGACGGAACAGGCAACAAAGGTACTTTGGGTGCCAATGCGATTTTAGGCGTTTCGTTGGCAGTTGCCAAAGCGGCCGCACAAGAAAGTCGTCAGCCTTTGTATCGCTACATTGGTGGTGTAAATGCAAATACTCTTCCTATTCCGATGATGAATATCATCAATGGCGGTTCGCACTCTGATGCGCCGATTGCCTTCCAAGAATTTATGATTATGCCTGCAGGCGCTCCATCTTTTTCTGAGGCTTTGCGTTGGGGAACAGAAGTTTTCCATACTTTAAAAGGTCTTTTACACGATAGAGGTTTGTCAACTGCTGTGGGCGATGAAGGTGGTTTCGCACCTACTTTTGACGGAACGGAAGATGCGATTGAAACGGTTTTGAAAGCAATTGAAAAAGCAGGATACAAACCAGGTGTAGATATATTTTTAGCCTTAGATTGCGCTGCATCTGAGTTTTTTAAAGACGGAAAATACGATTACACTAAATTTGAAGGCGACAAAGGAGCAATAAGAACCAGCGCTGAACAAGTAGAATATTTAGCCCAATTGACCCAAAAATATCCTATCATTTCAATTGAGGATGGAATGGACGAAAACGATTGGAACGGTTGGAAATTATTGACTGAAAAAATTGGCGCTAAAGTTCAATTGGTTGGGGATGATTTGTTTGTAACCAATGTTACCCATCTTCAAAAAGGAATTAGCAGCGACACTGCAAATTCAATCTTAGTAAAAGTAAACCAAATAGGTACTTTAACGGAAACCATCAACGCAGTTACTTTGGCTCAAACCAATGGCTATACTTCGGTAATGAGTCACAGAAGTGGAGAAACCGAAGATACAACCATCGCCGATTTAGCAGTTGCTTTAAATTGCGGACAAATCAAAACAGGTTCGGCATCGCGTTCGGATAGGATAGCAAAATACAACCAACTTTTGCGTATCGAAGAAGAATTGGGTAGTGCAGCTCGTTTTATTGGCAAAGACTTCAAATTCTTAAAAAAATAATAATTTTCTAAAAATCACTAGGTTTAAAAAAATCTAGTGATTTTTTTTTGTTAATTTGCCTGCGTTTTAGAAAACTAAAAAAATGCAAAAATTCATCTCTCTCTTTCGTAATAAATTTTTTCTTAGCTTTTTAGCGTTCATTGTTTGGATGTTGTTTTTTGATCGAAACGATGTGCTTTCTCAATATCAATATCAAAATCAAGTAAACAAACTACAAGAAGACAAAGATTTTTTTGTAACGCAAACGGCAATTGTAAAAAAAAGTTTAAAAGAATTGGACAGCAATTTGAATACGGCTGAAAAATTTGCAAGAGAAAAATACTTCATGAAAAAAAGCAATGAAGATATTTTTGTGATTATCAAAAACTAAACACAACTTTTCGTTTTTTTTTACAACTCTCCGTTTCGTTTACGAACAAACCATTCAAAAGTAAGTAAGCTTACAATCAACACAAAAAGCAATTTAAAGCTTATCAAATCCTCATACTTTCTGTCTTCATAGGTTAGCGTTTTTAATCGCTCCTGCTGATTTAATTCTTTAGCAATTTGCAATAAATTTTCAGGCGAATACGACTTTCCATTATTTTGTGCCGCCATGGCACGCATTAATTGATGATTGGCAATGGTTTGTTGATATTCCAACCCCATTTCACTTACATAAAAAGAGCCTTTTTCAATCATTTTTGTATCCCCAAAATTGCTGCTTGCCTCGTAAGTATAGTTTCCTTTGGGTAAAAAACCAGCTTCTAATACATAAGCACTCTCGGTTTCGGAAAACAAATAATTAAAAACTTTATTTTGTTGTTTTTTTAATTGAATAGCTATTTCTGCATTTTTAACCGTTTGAAAATTATCGTTTAACAGAAAAGCATTCAATACTACTTTTTCGCTTTCATCAAAATTTGGCTTGGTAGGATAAACTTTAAATTTCTTTTTATCGTCTTTGGTGGTTAAATATTGTACCGACTTGCTAATTAATTCATTCACCAACGAAAATGAAGTTTCTTGGTTTGCTTCTGCCAATTTCCAACGCCAAATGCCCTCTCCCATCATAAAAGCATTTTTTCGCTGAGGTTCGTCCATAAAAAACAACAAAGGATTTTCGCCTTCATCTTCTCCGCTTTGCCAAAAAACCACTTTCGATAAACCGTTAACTGTTAAATTAGAGATATTTAACTGCAATGGATCGAATTTATCTAGCAAGGCTAAAGATTTATCTTCCAATGTGAAAGCGATGAAATTAGGATTTTTTACCGCAAAAACAGACTGAAGGCTAGCGCTATTTTGCAATTGCAATTGCGCCAATTGTTGTTGTGCATTAAACGCCGAAAAATTACTTTGTGCGCCTAAAAAATACCATATCGAAGCCTTGCTATTTTTAACTTTTTCTAAAAAATCAGCATACAAATGTTGTTTTTCTGGCAATTGATAGAGAACAACCAAGCCATATTTTTGAATTTCGAGGTTATTCAAATCTGAGGCAAGCACCACCTTTACTTTGTAATGTTTATCAAGCTCAATTGCATTTTTCAAAACCGTAATATCGGGATGCGGAAAAGCACTCGCTATCAAAACATCTTGCTTGCCTTCAATCACTTCCACAAAAATGGTTTGACTGTTATTTTTATACGTCACTTCATTTTCTAGTTCCGATACCGAAATCGTGAAACGATGGATGCCTTTCGAAATTCCTTGTAATTTTACAGGAATGGTTTGGTTAAAATTGTTTGATGAAATAGAAATACTTTGTTTAAAAATGGTTTTATTCCCTTCATTTACTTTCAAAACCACGTTTTTTTGTTTACTCAAATAAGCATCAAGGCTAATATCAGCGGTAAAATAATTATCTAAATAAACTAAGTTTGGATAATTTACATTACCAATTAAAACATCTTTTTTAGGGATTGAATCTCCTAAAGCGATGGTATAAATTGGGGCTTTAATTTCATTCAATTCATAAAGTGGATTGCCTCCACGGTTAAAAATACCATCACTGGCAACAATAACAGCCCCCAAATTTCTGTTTTGATATTGATTAATGATTTGATTAAAAAAACTGCTCGCATTAGATTGTTTACCTCGATTAGAAAAATCAAAACCGTTTTTAAGCGTATCGCTAAAACTATATTGCGCTACGGTAAAATTTTCGGACAACACATCCGACAGTTTCTGCATTTCTTTTTGATATTTAAGTTTATCAAAACCTTTTTTCTGCACCGCAGCCATCGACAAAGAATTGTCATGCGCCAAAACCACAATTGGTTTTTCGAGGGTATAAGAGATGGATTTGATAAGCGGGGCAAACAAAAGCCAACACATCAAAGTAATGGTAATCGCTCTTGCCGAAGCGAGAATAATCGTCCACGACCGAGATAAAGTTTTGTTTTTCTTGTACAAGAAATAAGCAGAACCTAATCCAATGGAAAGACTAAAGAGAAATAATAAAAAATTTGCTACCATATTTTGACGTAAAGATGCAAAAATTTAAGTTTTAAAATATAATTTTAATCATATTCCCAGCTAAAATTTAGGCTCATTAGACTTAATTTAGCGTATAAATAGGTGCCGTATATGATTTAAAATACCTAAGTTTGCCAAAAAAGCACAATTAATGCCCAGCATAAGCGAAATAAAACAACCTATTTCTAAAGAATTGATTGAATTTGAAAAAAAATTCAAAATTTCGCTACGCAGCGAAATGTTGTTGTTAAATAAAATCACCGCCTATATTTTAAAACGAAAGGGAAAACAAATCCGTCCGATGTTTGTGTTTTTAGTAGCTAAATTATGCGGAGGAATTACCGAATCTACTTATCGAGGCGCAACTTTAGTAGAATTGATGCACACCGCATCTTTAATACACGATGATGTGGTGGACAATGCTTATCAAAGGCGAGGTTTTTTTTCAATCAATGCCCTTTGGAAAAACAAAATCTCTGTTTTAGTCGGCGATTTCTTATTGGCAAAGGGTTTGTTGTTATCCGTTGAATACAAAGATTATAACTTATTGGAAATTGTATCCGAGGCGGTAAAACAAATGAGCGAAGGTGAATTGTTGCAAATAGAAAAAGCCCGCAACGTGGACACCAGTGAAGAAATATATTTTGAAGTAATCAGAAAAAAAACCGCTTCATTAATTGCTTCTTGTTGTGCTTGCGGCGCAAGTTCAGCTGGAGCTGATGCAGAAAAAACCGAGTTGATGCGCCTTTTTGGTGAAAAAATCGGCATTGCTTTTCAAATAAAAGACGATACTTTTGATTTTGGAACCGATGAAGTAGGGAAACCCTTAGGATTAGACATTAAAGAAAAAAAAATCACCCTACCTTTAATATATGCCCTAAACCAAGTAAGCAAAGCCGAAAAGAACAAAATTATTAACTTGGTAAAAAATAGTGCAAAAGACACCAATAAAATAAAAGAAATTACGACTTTCGTAAACCAAAACAAGGGACTGGCTTATGCCAATGAAAAAATGAATTTATACCTTGATGAAGCGTTGGCTATCTTACAACAATTTGAAGACAGTGAAACCAAAACTGCATTAAAAAAATTAATTACATACACCATAGACCGTAAAAAATAATGACAAACGAAATTATATTTTTCTCTGGATTTTTATCCTTTATTGCCTTGATTTTGGCTTTAGACTTAGGCTTATTCAACAAAAAAGAAGAGGTGGTAAACCTAAAGCAAGCTGGCATCATGAGTTTTATTATGGTTACCTTGGCAATTGGCTTTTATTTCGTACTTCGCACCCAAGGGCAGCATCTGCACGGAATAGACAGTTACGAAAAGCTAAGCAAAATAGTTGCTGCACATCAACATTCCATTACTTTATTGCCCAACAACTTTGAAGAAAGTTTGAAACTTTATAAAGAAAACTTAGGTTTAGAATTTTTAACAGGCTATGTAATAGAATATGCACTCTCGGTAGATAATATTTTTGTAATTGTATTGCTATTTTCTTCTTTTGCCGTACCTGAAAAATACTACCACAGGGTATTATTTTGGGGTATTTTGGGTGCAATAGCCATGCGTTTCTTGTTTATATTTACGGGCGCTACTTTAATTGAAAATTTCAGTTGGATACTTTACATATTCGGTGCTTTTTTGGTTTACACAGGCGTAAAAATGTTTTTCAGCAATGAAGAAGATGAAAAGTTTGACCCTGAAACCTCTAAAATCCTTAAACTAGCTGCTAAAGTTTTTTCCATCCATCCTGAATTTGTAGGGAAACAGTTTTTTGTGAAAATAAATGGCAAAAAAATGATAACCACTTTGTTTTTGGTATTAATTATGGTAGAATTTACAGATTTAATATTTGCTGTAGATAGTATTCCCGCCATTTTCTCCGTTACCAAAGACCCTTACATTGTGTTTTTTTCAAATATTTTTGCCATTATGGGTTTGCGTTCAATGTTTTTCTTATTGGTAAACATCATTCACAAATTCCATTATTTAAAAACTGGGCTAGCCGCTTTACTTGCTTTTATTGGCACAAAAATGTTAATTCACCATTGGTTAGAAGCGGTAGGTTTTACCACACTACATTCTTTATTGGTAATTGTATTTATATTAACCATCAGTATTTTCGCCTCACTTGCATTTCCTAAAAAAGTAAAAAAATAACCTTAACAACCCCTTTTAAAACATGAAAAAACTATTATTACCCATGATTTTGCTTGCAAGTATTGCGCAAGCGCAAGACAACTTTAGTGTTCCATTCAATAAAATAAACACAGAAGTTCAAAAAAACTCTAAAGCCTTTGCTACTTTGAAGTACGAAACCGAACACATCGGACATCGACTAACAGGCTCTCCAAATGGAGCAAAGGCTGAACAATATGTGTTTAATCTTTTAAAAAGTTATGGATGTGATGTGAAGTTTCAACCATTTTCGGTAGAAAGCTGGAGTAGAAAAACAATTTCTTTGAAAATTGGACAAGCCAACCAATTAAAAACAATAAAAGCCGTTTCATTAGCCTATTCGCCTGTAAAAGCAAACGTAAATGCCCAAATTATCGATATGGGCAATGGTTTGGAAAGCGATTATGCCGCCAACCCAGATGCGGTAAAAGGAAAAATTGC
Organism: Sphingobacteriaceae bacterium; assembly: GCA_019751895.1. Classification (GTDB taxonomy): domain Bacteria; phylum Bacteroidota; class Bacteroidia; order Sphingobacteriales; family Sphingobacteriaceae; genus Pedobacter. Next base: position 6,582 of record JAIEMU010000148.1, read on the forward strand.
TTTAATTTATTTACACACTTTGCCTAATTCGCCAAAAGGCACTTTATCCTTGCACCGTTCCGAAAAAACGGCTATTGCCATTAATAATGGAGCGATAGGCGCTATTTTTATCAATTCGGTAAAAAATGGGGTTTTATTAACTGGAACAGCTTCTGTAACGGGTAAATTAATCTCAATTCCTGCCATCTGCATTGGCTTGGAAGACGGAATGGCTTTGAAAGAAAAACTAAAAACAGAAACCCAATTTGCAGCCATTCAAATGACTAATTTTTCGGGAATAATTAATGCTCGAAATGTGATTGCCACTTTTAAAGGAACTGAAAAACCAAACGAAAAAATTGTAGTCGGTGCGCATTTAGACAGCTGGGATTTGGCAACAGGAGCAATTGACAACGGTATTGGCTCTTTTGCTGTGATTGACATGGCAAGAACTTTTGCCAAACTAAAATTCAAAAACAAACGTAGCGTTGAATTTGTGCTTTTTATGGGCGAAGAACAAGGTTTATTGGGGTCGAAAGCTTATGTAGAACTTGCTAAAAAAACAAATAAGCTAAAGGACGTTAAATTTATGTTGAACTACGACATGAACAACGACCAAAAAGGATATTTAACCACCCGTGAGGAAATGAAACCCTTGTTTACCGAATGGGGAAAAGAGGTAGCTAAAATAGATACAGGATTTAAAAACCTTTTTGTAGTAAATGCAGGTTTGCACAGCGACCATCAATCGTTTATGGTGGAGGGAATACCTACAGGCGAAGGAACGGGCGGAAAATTACCCAACAATTCAGGACCATATTATCACTCTGACAACGATGATTTTAAATTTGTAGATGAACAAGAACTAAAAAACACCGTTAGATATAGCGCCATGCTTACTTATGCCTTGGCAAACACAAAAGAAATTCCCGTTCAGAAATTAAACGAAGTAGAAATCAAAACTTTCTTAGAAAAATTCAATTTGAAAGAACCCCTCAAAATTGCCGGCGAATGGAGATGGAAAGATTAATAAACCCCTTGATTTTTTGATACAGATACCCTTGATTTTAATTAATCAAGGGTGTTTTTTTTTTGAGTTTACACAAAATTTTATGCCTTGTCACAAAATAGGGTTACACAAAAAATGTAAAACTATTTTAGGATTAAATTTAAAATGTAAATCTGTAGTAGGACTATCAATAAATAAAAGTTAAATCTGTAAACTTTTTTTAGGACGGGTCACGTCATTAAAAAAGGGGCTGTTCTCGACTTTTGAGACAGCCCCTTAATTTTTCAACTTACACACTTTATGGTTTAGTACCTCCTAATAAAAATTTTTGCAGGCACATTAACAACGGGAGCAGGTATGTTTATTTCTAAGTCCTCATATATAGGTTTTGGACCTGAGGAGTAACCAGCCCCCCTCGCTTTCGCTTCTCTTTGTAATCGTTCTTGCAATTGCTTATATTCTAAATCTTTTTTTAGCCTCGCCTCTTCTCTTAATCTTGCATCTATTTTATCTTGTTCTAATTGTTTTTGTATAAGTTCCTTTCTCTCTTTTTCTTTTCTAATGTATTCATTTTCTGCATCTATCTGAGGCTTATAAAATTTTTCATAAATATATTTACTATGTTCTTTTTCATTTTGTTCCCTAATTATTAATCTTGCTTTAGCCCTTTCTTCTGCTTCTGCTTTTTCTTTCATTTCTCTTTCTATTTTCAATTGAGCTTGTTTTCTAGCTTCTTCTTGTTCTTTAATCAATCTAGCCTTCATTAATCCTTTATATATTTCGTTACACGCTTCAAAGTATGTACTATTGGTACTGCCGTTTGGGGTAAATCTATGAACTATGTTCCAATTCATCGCATCATTAAGGAGAGATTCCTTTGTTTTCTCAGAATCATTTTTTCTAAATTCTTTTTTTATTTTATTTATTCTATCATCTTCTAATTTTTGAACCATCTCGAATATTACGTTTTCTTTTACCTCTGTTCTAACAAATTTTATAATTTCTTGCTGTTTTCGACACCATTCCCTATAACTATCAACATATTCAATTTTTGTTTGGTGATTTTTCATAACGTTATACAACCACGAATCAAGTTCGCCACCTTTAAACATTTTTTCTTCTAATGGACTCATTTGTCCAAGAGTACGAGTAATCTTCCCCGATGGATATTCGACCACAAAAGACCACCTAAACCGTTGTTCAATCATTACCTGTTCTTTATACGCATTGTTGCCCAACATATTTTCTTGCTTATGATATTCATTTAATTTATTAAGATTAGCCAGACTTAAATAAAATCTTCCATGCACAAATTCTTCATCTATATAAAAGTGTTGCGTACCATCTATATTCCCATAAAAACCTCTATAAAAATTAAATATTTCTCTATTGTTCTTAACATCCATAAAAACTAAGCTTCCATTATTTTTAAGCATAACAGCGCATAATGTTCCTCGTGGTAAGCTAAAAATCGTCTTATGAACTTCACGCAAACTTGAATAAGGTGTATAATGGTATCCTGATGGAGCAGGGGAATTATCTCTTGCAAATTCATATTTACCACAAAGAACAACCCCTAATTGGTAAGACATGTATATTTTAGTGAAACCCTCTATCATGTCAATCTGCGAAACAATCGTTTCCTTACCCCCTTCTATTTTTGTAATTAAAATCTTATCTGATACCAAATTCATTGAATACATTTTATTTTCAGATTGCAAATATGTTTTAAATTCACTAATATCAGTAAGGTTATCTGAATTCCTGCCTTGAGGGAAGTTTAAGCCAAGAAGAGTAGTCATTGTATTTGGAATGTTGTTATTTAGAGTAAAACTTTTTGGATCAATACCTCTAAATACATTATATACAAGCTTTGTAGCAGTTGTAAATAAACCAGTAGTGTTTTTATTTTTTACATCTGATACTAGCGAGTGAGACGTTATCCCAACTTTAAATAAAGTACCCGAATAACTTGGAGAAAAAACTTTCTTGACTACACTATTTGAAATAGAAGGTCCCTCAGCAACATCTAGAACTCCTATGGCAGTTTGAAAAAACAATCCTTTAGGAGACATCGTATAAACTTTCAAAAATATATCTAAAACATCTCTTGAATTGTATAGGTCCTCAAGTATTTTGTAAAAACTTTTCGCCCAAATAGCAGGATTAATGACATTAACGATAGCATCCCCGAGCTTTACGAAAAAATTTCCTATATCTTCTACTAAACCTAGTTTTTTTCCTCTATTCGTAACCACTCTAACACTATCCTCTTTAATATCCACTCCAAGGTTTTTTTCCAAATTCCTAATAGCTAATGCTCTGTCAAATTTTACAACTGTATCTTTCCCTTCATAAAACTCATGATTTATTGCATTTTGTTTATTAATAAAGTCAGGATTTTTTAACGAATCAAGAATGCTTGATTCAGAATTTTGAATCTTTTTATTCGCACCTTGATCCCCCAATTCTTCTAATGCATCTTTTTTACAAGAAAAAAGGAATAGCACGCCTAAAAACGCACTGATTAATAATACTTTGTTTTTCATTTTTTAATTTTTAAAATTGTTTTTTTTATTTACGTTACAAAAAAATGATTCTGATATTACCTAAATGTTAAAAAAAGTTTACGTTTTTGGTTCAACTTGATTTACTTTGCATCATGATAAAAAATTCATTGTACCAACCCTTCAAAACATTCGATTTCAAATCAAAAAATTGCTTTTTAAGTGGCGCATCTTTTCAAGATGATGTAGAAAAGCTAAACATATTACCCAATTGGTTGCTTCAATTGGCGCAATTAACGGGCGAAGAGCAAATAAAACTCCTCGACGAAAGTGTGAGCAGTTACAATCAACTGAATGTTCCTTGTAGCAAAAGCCTTTATCAAAATTTCATTTTACCCTTAGATCAAGAAATTGAAAAAGCCTTTGAAACGGGCTACGCAGCCGTGTCTAAATTGCCCGAACTAAGTCTTTTTAAATGGATAGGTAAGTTTATGTATGGACTTATTTACATCGAAATGCAAGCTGCCATCAAACAAAATCAATTGCGCCCAGATGGCATCAATATGGGGCAAGGTGTGATGCATAAGTTTGGCAATTTACATACGATGTTGCAAAGCATATACCTAGATGTGAAGTTTGAAGATTTTAATCCTTGGAGCATTGTGGTGATAGAATTGGAGAATGAAAACACACCTTTTAGTTTTAAAGACGAGATAAACACGCTTACTTATAGTTTGAAATTCAAAAACTTTGGCATTGTTGCTTGTCTTCAAGACAATGGAACCAACAAACGCTACCACGCTAATATTCTCGCCGCTATTGCGGAGAAAAAAATCATCGAACAGCAATTTGAAGAAATCTGCGCTCGTTTTTATTATTCTTCGTATCTATTCAATCGCCTACCCGAATACAATATAATGCCTGTTGGGGAAGAAACATTTATCGAAGCGATGCCCTTAAAAGGCACGCAAAACAAAGCTTTGTTTGATGCTTGGCAACACAAAACCTATGCGCAGGTGTTGGAAAACTTTTGGAAACCTTGGGGACATACCTTGTTTGAAATCCTTAAAGACCCAAACCATCCACTTAGTTATTTTGAAAAAACTTTTTTACCCGATACCCAATAAAGTGTTTAAAAAATGACCGATGATATTTGGCACCACTAAGATGGTAAGCAAAATACCTACCAAAGCCCCAAAAAAATGCGCATCGTGGTTGATATTATCGTCGTTTCTTTTCGACATATACCAACAATACACCAAATAAAGCAAACCAAAGATAACCGCAGGAATGCCTATGGGAATAAACATGATAAAAATTTTGGCCAATGGGAAAAACAAAATATAACTAAACAAAACCGCTGAAATAGCTCCACTGGCACCCAAACTGTGGTATTGATAACTATTTTTATGTCTCAAAACGGTAGGAATATCGCTTAAAATCATGCCTAACAAATATAAAACTGCAAAAACAAAGTGCCCCAACAATTGTTCTAGCGGAAAAGCAAAAAACACAAACGTGAACATATTGAAAAGCAAATGCGACCAATCGGCATGGATAAATCCGCTGGTTATAAAAGTATGCCATTCTTTTTTTCGATAAATGCTATAAGGATGCAACATAAACTTCCCATAAATTTGAGGATTGTTAAAAGCATAAATACTCGTTAAAACCGTAAAAATAAATATAATTGAAGCTACGGGCGTGTGAATTAAATATTCCATTTGTGTAAAGGTTATTTGTAATTTTACGTTTTATTTTGTCAAACAAAAATATAACCTTTATTGGTATAAAATTCTTTTTTAAAAAAAATATGTTCGCAAATTTCAAACACGCTATCGAAAATCGTTTTACTCGTTACACCGCAATTGACACGCAGTCGGACGACAATTCAACCGAAATACCCTCTACTGCAAAGCAGAAAAACTTAGCAAAAATATTGGTTGCCGAACTTTTAGAAATGGGAATCGAAGATGCGCATTTAGATAATTTAGGCTATGTATATGCAACTATTCCAGCCAATAGCGACAAAAAAAACATTCCTGTAATTTGTTTCTGCGCCCATCTAGATACTTCACCCGATTGCAGTGGCGAGAATGTTAAAGCTATCGTTCATCGCAATTATCAAGGTCAAGATTTGATTTTACCCGATGATAAAAACATTGTAATTAAACAAAAAGAACATCCCGATTTGGCGCATCAAATAGGAAACGATATTGTTACAGCAAGCGGCACCACGCTTTTAGGCGCCGACAATAAAGCGGGTATTACGGCAATAATGGAAGCTTGTCATTTTTTTTCGCTACATAAAAACAGCCCACATGGAGAAATTAAAATCTTATTTACACCTGATGAAGAAATTGGCAGAGGTGTGGATTACGTGGATTTAAAAAAACTGAATGCTGATTTTGGCTACACCGTTGACGGTGAAACTTTAGGTTCGATAGAAGATGAAACCTTTTCGGCAGATGGCGCCACGCTTACCATTTTTGGACAAAGTGCACATCCTGGCTTTGCAAAAGGAAAAATGGAAAGTGCCCTAAAAATTTTGAGTGAAATTATTTCTAAATTGGCACAAAACCAACACAACCCTGAAAAAACTGAGCGTAGAGATGGTTTTATTCATCCCGTAGAGATAAACGGGCAAGTAGAAAAAGCCGTTGCACACTTTATTATTCGAGATTTTGAGGATGAAAAGTTAATTGAATTTGCTGAAATTATTAAAAAAACAAGTTTGCAGGTGCTCGAAAGCTATCCAAACAGCACCTACAGTTTGGAAATTGAGGAACAATACCGAAACATGAAAAAAGTTTTAGACAAACACCCTCAAGTAACTGAGTATGGAATTTTAGCCATCGAAAGAGCGGGCATCGTAGCAAAAAAACAATGCATTAGAGGCGGAACAGATGGCACACGCTTGTCGTTTATGGGTTTGCCTTGTCCTAATATTTTTGCAGGCGAACATGCTTTTCATGGCAAACAAGAGTGGGTGAGCATTCAAGATATGGAAAAAGCAATGCAAACCATTGTACACTTGGCTTGTATTTGGGAAGAAAAATCTTAATTCAAACGGTAGGAACTTATTAATTGAAAAGTGGGTATTTCTACATCTACCTGATAGCCCGATAAATCTCTAAACGTATAAAAACCTTTCATTTCTCCGATGTCGGTTGTAAGCGCACAAGCAGAACTATAAGAAAAAGTGCTTTGTGGGTCAATTGGTGGCATTAAACCCACTACCCCCTCTCCTTCTACAATTTTTGTTTCATTTTTGCTATCAAAAATAAACCATTTACGTCTTTTCAATTGTAAGGTTTTATCGGTTAAGTTTTGAATGGAAATTTTATACTCAAACAAAAAAATATTTTTTTCAGGCTCAGACATTTTTTCATTGTAAAAAACGACAACACTGATTTTAAATCCGTTAGAAATGTGAGAAACCATCCTGTTTAAGGTTTAAAAATTTCTTCTGGTGAAATATTTTCATACTTATGTGCCACCTCAGCTAATATTTCATGTAATAATTGAATATTTTCTTCTTGCACCAATAACATACGGTAGGGTTTAAAATCAGGCAATCCTTTAAAATAATTAGCATAATGTCTTCTCATTTCAAAAACCCCAACTTTATCACCCTTCCATTCAATTGATTTTTGCAAATGAGTGGTACAAGCTGCTACACGTTCGGCTACAGTTGGTCCTGCCAAGTGCTTTCCTGTATTAAAAAAATGTCTTATTTCTCTAAAAATCCAAGGATAGCCAATGGCCGCTCTGCCAATCATAATGCCATCTACTTCGTATTCCAAGCGCCAATTGGCTGCTTTTTCGGGGCTATCCACGTCTCCATTTCCAAAAATTGGAATTTTTATTCTTGGATTTCTTTTAATTTCACGAATCAAAGTCCAATCTGCTTCGCCTTTATACAACTGAGCTCTTGTTCTTCCGTGAATAGTTAGCGCTTGAATACCTACATCTTGCAATCTCTCAGCTACTTCTTCAATGTTTTTGGTTTTGTCGTCCCAACCTAATCTGGTTTTAACCGTTACAGGCAGGTGAGTGGCTTTTACAACGGCTTCGGTCATCTTCACCATTTTATCAATATCTTGCAAAAGACTTGCGCCAGCACCTCTACAAGCTACATTTTTAACCGGACAACCGTAATTTATATCCATCAAATCGGGGTTGGCAAGGGTCGCAATTTCAGTTGCATTGCGCATACTTTCTATGTCGCTTCCAAAAATTTGGATGCCAATAGGACGTTCATATTCAAAAATATCTAATTTTTTTCTGCTCTTTGCCGCATCACGAATTAATCCCTCGGAGGAGATAAACTCGGTGTACATCATATCAACCCCACTTTGTTTACATACAAAACGAAAAGGTGGGTCGCTCACGTCTTCCATTGGAGCCAACAACAATGGAAAATCTCCTAAATCTATATTTCCTATCTTTACAGACATTTTTCTATCTTCATCAAAAATTTAAACGCACAAAACTACAAATAATGAACCAAATACAGCACAAATACGAAGAAAACAAAGCTTATACCCAATTTTTTATGCTCATTGGCTATTCTGTTTTGGGCATTATCATTTGTTCCATTCTGGCTTTAATATTCTGTACCGCCATTTATGGCTTAGATTTCCTCACCTCCTTTGATTCGGAAATGATACAAAGTTCTAAATACTTGAATGGTTTTAAGATATTTCAAATCTTTAGCTCTATCGGCCTATTTTTGGTCGGTCCTATTTGGTTGGCTTATGCAGAAGGAAGAAATGTATTTGATTTTTATTCAATCAAAAAAACAAGTTTAAAAATTATTTTAATCGTCTTTTGTATTCTATTTTTTGGAGCGCCCATGATGGAATTGCTGAGCAACTTAAATCAAAAAATCATTTTACCTGATTTTTTGCAAGGCCTAGAAAACTGGATGAAGATGCAAGAAGATGACGCCGAAAAGCTAACTTTACTGTTGCTCAAAGGAGATACCTTTCTGGATCTTGGCATAAATCTTTTTATGATTGCGCTTATACCCGCCATTTGCGAAGAATTAATGTTTAGGGGCGCTTTACAACATGTTTTTAATCGGGTTTTTAAAAACAAACACTTAACCATTTGGCTTGTATCCGTAATATTTAGTGCCATTCATTTTCAATTTTATGGTTTCTTCCCTCGTTTGTTGTTGGGTGTTTGTTTTGGCTATTTATACCATTGGAGCGGAAATATTTCGTATGCCATCGTAGCTCATTTTATCAATAATGCTTTTGTAACATTACTGGCTTGGAAAATGCAAAAAGAAAACATTTCATTAACAGAATTAGATAAGCCCATCAATTTCGAATGGTATTATTATGTGATAAGTCTAATTTTTACGTTACTTTTATTCTATTATTTCAAAATTAAAACCAAACATCATGACACAAAATTGGATTAAAATTTACGAAACCGAAAGCACTTTCGCAGCCGAAGTGTTGAAACAAGGCTTGGAAGAAAATGGAATTCCTGCCGTAATTATCGACAAGAAAGTATCTCTTTACAACATTGGCTTGGTTACTGTTTTGGTAAGTCCCGAAACGGCGGAAAGTGCTAAATTATATCTCAGCGAAAATGAAATAAAATAGTTTTTAAACTTGAGAAATATATTTTTTATAAATTGCGCAAAATTTTTCAAAAAAAACAAAGCGTTAAATTGCTTTTAAAATCCATATCAAAATGAAAACTAGAGCCATTACCGCTTTCTTTTTTGCAATTATCATGTTAAGTTCCTTCTTTTTTGGTGCTTATGTGTTTACTGCATTTTATTTATCATTAAGTATCATTACCTTATTAGAGTTTTATAAACTTGTGAAAACAGTGGGCATTCGTCCGCACCGCAACATGGGTGTGTTGGTGGCTGCCATCACGTTTAGTTTTGCTGCAAGTTTTCACTTTTTACAATTCGACACCAAATACCTTTTGCTTTTGGTGCCTATGGTATTCTCTATTTTCATTAGCGAACTTTACAAAAAAGAGAAAATACCTTTCGCAAACATTGCCTACACCTTTATTGGCTTTATTTACGTTACCGTGCCGTTTTGCTTTTTTTATGCCTTAGGTTTTTTAGCCAAAGTAGATGAATTTAATTTCCATTTGCCTTTGGCTTTCATACTTATGCTTTGGGCAAATGACACAGGCGCTTATCTTTTTGGCGTAAAATGGGGGAAAACCAAATTATTTGAACGCCATTCGCCTAAAAAATCATGGGAAGGATTTATTGGCGGTGTTTTTACTACGGTAGTAGCTGCTTACTTTATAGCTGGCTATTTTACCGATTTCACATTTGTTCATTTTGTGGGCATGGCAATCATCATCAGCTTTTTTGGAACTTTAGGCGACTTAATCGAATCGATGTTGAAACGCAGTTTAGACGCCAAAGATTCAGGCTCTTTTCTTCCTGGGCATGGTGGTTTCTTAGACCGATTTGATGGTTTATTACTTGCAGCGCCAATTGTTTATGTTTATTTATACCTTATCATCAAATAAAATGAAAATAGAAATTTGGTCGGATGTGATGTGTCCTTTTTGCTACATCGGAAAAACAAACCTAGAACAAGCCATAAATAGCCTTCCTTATAAAAACGAAATACAAGTAATTTGGAAAAGCTACCAACTGAGCCCCGAATACACAAACCTCAACAACGAAAACCTTTACGAATACTTAGCTAGAAGTAAAAACATTTCTGTTGAACAAGCCAAAGAAATGACTTCTCAGGTTACTGAATTTGGGAAAAACTCAGGTTTAAAAATAAATTTCGAAACCAATATCCCAGCGAATACCTTTCAAGCACATCAAATCATTCATTTTGCTGCCACTCAAAATCTTCAAAACGAAACCAAAGAAGCTTTTTTTAAAGCTCATTTTGAAGATGGTAAAAATATAGCGAACGAGGACACATTATTAGAAATTTCAACTTCCGTTGGTTTAGATGCCTTGGCTATCAAATCGGTACTCGACAACAATACTTTTGCCGATGCCGTAAAACAAGATATTTATGAAAGCCAACAAATGGGCGTTCGAGGTGTTCCGTACTTTGTTTTCAACGAAGAATCGGCGGTATCTGGCGCTCAACCCATAGAAGTTTTTGAACAAATCATTGCTGATTTACATACAAAAACACAATCAACAATTTTAAAAAATGAAACTGAAAACAACTGTTCAGAAGACAATTGTGCTATTTAAAACCAATTTACAACTTATGAAAAAAACTTTTTTAGCGTTTCTATTAATTACGAGTATCGCTCAAGCGCAACAACTAGCGCCACTAAATGTAGAAAAAATAATGCGTGACCCTAAATGGATGGGTGTAGCGCCAACCAATTTTAAATGGGCTGCCGATAGTAAAACCTTATACTTCAACTGGAATCCAGAAGGAAAAGAAAAAGTTGAATTTTACAAAGTAAATATTAACAATTCAAAAATTGAAAAAACAACTGAAGAGTTTGTCGAAAATACAGTAGAACCAAATTATGTGTACAACAACAGCAAATCGCTCGGCTTATTTACAAAAAATGGAGACATTTATCTACATAATTTCAAAAAAAATGCAACCAACAAACTCACTCAAACCATCGAAAGAGAAACAAACCCTAAATTTTTAAACTCTGGAAACGTAGTTTATCAACGTGGTGAAAACATTTTTCAACTCAACTTACAAACCAACGAACTCAGTCAACTCACCAACTTTGTAAAAGGCAAAGCTAGTCAAGCAAAAGACAAACCAACACTGAGTTTACAAGACAGTTGGTTGAAAAAAGACCAAGAAGATTTATTCGATATTATCAAAAAGAAAAACAAAATTGAAGCAGAAAATATTGCCAAACGAAAGAAAGAAACAGAAAAAAATACAAGCGATTTCAAGCCTATTTTTACAGAAGATAAAAGTTTAAACAGCATCGTTGTAAGTCCTGATGGGCGATACATTAGCTACAAACTAAATACTGAAATAAAAAACAATCACAATACCATTATGCCCGTTTTTGTAACTTCATCAGGTTACGTTGAAAACGAAGATACACGAGCCAAAGTAGGCGAAAAAGAAGCCCTAAGCGAAAGTTATATCTACGATAAATTAAGAGATACCGTTTACGCAATCGCAACAAACAAAATCCCAGGCATCAAAGACCTCCCTGATTATTTAAAAGATTACCCTGTTCAACTAGAGGAAAAAAAGAAAAAAAATGAAGACAGAGCTGTCAATTTAAGCAATCCCATTTGGAACGAAAACGGTTCAAACGCAGTCATTGTTGCAACCGCTCACGACAATAAAGATTTATGGATATTAAAACTTAACGCTTCAAACGGAAGCTTAGATATAATAGACCGTCAAAGAGATGAAGCTTGGATAGGTGGACCTGGCATAGGTGCTAGAAACATAAACTGGATAGACAAGCAACATTTTTATTATCAAAGTGAAGCTACAGGATATTCTCATTTATATGTAGCAAATATTGAAAATGGAACTAAAAAACAACTCACTTCAGGAAAGTGGGAAGTACAAAGTGTGAAATTATCAAAAGACAAAAGCAATTTTTACTTATCGGGAAACAAAGAACATCCGGGCATTACACATTTTTATAAATTGAGTGTAAACGGAGGAAATTTAATTCAAATCACCAATATGAAAGGTGGCAATGAAGTTACGCTTTCTCCAGACGAACAATACCTAGCCATCAACCATTCTACAATGAACAAGCCATGGGAATTGTATATTCAAGCAAACAAAGCGGGCGAAAAAGCTATTCAAATCACCAAATCAACGAGTACAGAATTCGACTCTTATGCATGGCGTCAACCAGATATGGTGTCTTTTAAAAATCGTTTTGGAGACGATGTGTATGCAAGAGTATATCCTGCTAGCAAACCACACGCCAACAAACCTGCCGTAGTATTTGTACACGGCGCTGGATATTTGCAAAATGTACATTTTTGGTGGAGTCAATATTTTAGAGAATATATGTTTAATAATCTATTGGCGGATAATGGCTATACAGTTATCGACATCGATTACACCGCAAGTTCTGGTTATGGACGCAACCACCGCACAGGTATTTATCGCCACATGGGCGGAAAAGACCTAAGCGACCAAGTGGACGGCATAAAAATGTTGACAGAAAAATACGACATCAATCCAAAAAACGTGGGTTTATATGGCGGTTCGTATGGTGGTTTTATTACATTGATGGCACTATTTAATGAATCAGAAGTATTTAGAGCAGGCGCAGCACTCCGCTCTGTAACCGATTGGGCACATTACAATCATGGTTATACCTCAAATATTTTAAACGAACCTTACAACGATGAAATAGCCTACAAACGTAGTTCGCCAATCTATTTTGCCGACAAGCTAAAAGGAGATTTATTGATGGCGCATGGAATGGTGGATGACAATGTGATGTTTCAAGATATTGTGCGTATCAGTCAAAAATTTATTGAGCTGAAAAAGAATAATTGGGAGCTTGCCGTTTACCCTGTAGAGGCACATGGATTTGTCGAACCTAGCAGTTGGACAGATGAATACAAACGCATTTTCAATCTATTTGAACGCACTTTAAAAAACAATTAAAATTAAAATTAAAAAATATTTTTTTATTCAAGAATAAAACACTAATATTGCATTCCGATTTTGAATGTAGAAAAGTCGGATTAATAGCTTAAAAACCATGGATTTAGTAAAATTTGTAGAAGAGCAGGCGATTATTAAAAACGATTTTCCATCGTTTAAGTCTGGAGATACCATAAGTGTACATTATAAAATACGTGAAGGAAACAAAGAGCGTATTCAAATTTATCAAGGTGTTGTTTTGCAACGTAACAGCGTAGGCGCAAACGAAACTTTCACCGTTCGTAAAATGAGTAATGGAGTTGGTGTGGAACGTATTTTCCCATTCAGTTCTCCTAACATAGAAAAAATCGAAGTAAATAGTTACGGAAAAGTACGTAGAGCTAAATTGTTCTATTTACGTGCTTTAACTGGTAAAGCTGCTCGTATCAAATCTTTAAGAAAATAATTTTCGTTAAAATTTATAAACCTCCACAATTAAGTTTGTGGAGGTTTTTTTGTTTATATATTTAAGAATTACAACATACATAATGAAAGACTTATTAAAAAAATACGAAGAAAAACAACCAGAAATTGTTTTTGAATGGAAAGATAAAGAATCTGAAGCTGAAGGTTGGGTAGTAATTAATTCGCTTCGCAATGGTGCAGCTGGTGGTGGCACTAGAATGCGTAAAGGATTAGATAAAAGAGAAGTAGAATCGTTAGCAAAAACAATGGAAGTTAAATTCACCGTTTCAGGCCCTCCTATTGGTGGCGCAAAATCAGGTATCAACTTCGACCCAGCTGACCCACGCAAAAAGGATGTTTTGAAACGCTGGTATAAAGCCGTAATGCCTTTACTAAAAAATTATTACGGAACAGGTGGCGATTTAAACATAGATGAAATTCACGAAGTGATTCCAATTACAGAAAGCTATGGTTTATGGCACCCACAAGAAGGGGTTATTGCTGGACATTATCAGGCGAAAGAAAACGAACGCATACACCAAATTGGTCAACTACGTTTTGGCGTTTCAAAAGTTCTTGACAACGATGTATTTAGCCCAGATTTAAAAAGAAAATACAAAGTAGCCGACATGATTACGGGTTATGGTGTTGCCGAATCTGTGAAGCATTTTTATACAATATGGGGTGGCGAATTAAAAGGAAAAAAAGCAATTATTCAAGGTTGGGGCAATGTTGCCGCTGCTGCTGCTTATTACTTAGCTAACGAGGGCGTGAAAATCGTAGGTATAATTGACCGCGTAGGAGGTTTAATCAATCCTGAAGGATACAATGCCGAAGAAGTAAAAAACTTGTTTAATACCCGAGAAAACAATACTTTAGTTTCTGATAAATTAATTTCATTTGAAGAAACTTAAATGGGGTGGTTGGGTGTGCACTCTGCAACAAATGCACGCAGTACATCTGTGGGGGCTTGGCTTAGTATATCCAAAAGGTTTTGAGCATTGGTGTTTGCTACC
>JAIEMU010000206.1 GCA_019751895.1 Sphingobacteriaceae bacterium
TAGTTCAGACAAACTAATGTTTTCTTGCGAAGCGATGCTTTTTACCAAAGGAGAATAAAAACGATCGGATGAAGGTTTTGTTTCGCTAGTTTGTGCAACAGCTACAAAAGGAATATTTTTCTCGGCTACAACTTCAGGTACAACTTTTTCTATTATTGGTGTGCTTGGTTTTTCTACCTCTGCGCCTTCAATTTCTATAATGGCAATCGCAGCACCTACTTGTACTACATCGTCGTTGTTGAATAGTTGTTTGATTAGTTTGCCAGATACAGGCGAAGGGACTTCAGAATCAACTTTGTCGGTTGCAATTTCTAAAACAATATCGTCTATTTGGATCACATCTCCTGGTTGTTTTAACCATTTAATGATGGTTGCTTCGGCAACACTTTCTCCCATTTTTGGTAATAATAATTCGTATTGAGCCATAATATTTTTATAAAGGATATGCTTCTAAAATTTCACGCAAAAATAATGTTTTTTTACAATATTATTTAACATAATCTTTCAGCTGATTTAATAAAAGTGTAAGTGCGGCAGTAGCAGCTCTTTCAATGTTTTGTGTTCGTTTGTTCCCCAATTGAAGTAATTTTGAGACGGTGCTTTTTTTACTGGCTACCGCAATCCAAACCGTGCCAACGGCTTTGTCAGGCGTTGCTCCATCTGGACCTGCAATGCCGCTAATGGAGATAGAAAAATCTGTTTTAAATTGTGCTAAAGCGCCCTTTGCCATTTCTTCTACCGTTTGTTGGCTTACCGCTCCGAAGGTAGTTAAGGTTTCGTTTTTTACGCCTAAAATAGATTCTTTAAGTTGGTAGTTGTAAGAAATTGCTCCGCCGGCATACACTACCGAACAGCCTGGGTGTTGGGTTATTAAATGCCCGATATAGCCTCCTGTACAACTTTCGGCGGTAGATAAAGTTAATTTTTCTTTTGCCATAAAATTCAAAATTGCTTTTTCCAAAGGAATATCTTCTTCACTAGCTACAAACTCATTTATCTCTTGGATAATAGATTGTGCGTAATGTTCTACTTCTGTTTTTAGTTTTTGTTCATCATCGCCAGATGCACTTAAACGCAATCTTACTGTACCGAGTTTTGGTAAATAGGCTAATTTTATATGTTTTGGTAAACTTTCTTCAATTTTCTCAATCTTTAATGCTAAAAACGATTCGCCAATATTGGCGGTTAAGATTGTTTTGTGGTAAATAAAAGGTAATTTGAATTGTTTTTTAATTCGAGGAAGTATTTCTTCCTCCATCAAATACATCATCTCGAAAGGTACGCCAGGCATAGAAACAAAAATTTTGCCCTTTTCATTAAACCACATACAAGGCGCTGTACCGTTTTTATTCTGAATTACAGTACATCTATCAGGAACATCAGCTTGCTTGTAATTGCTTTCAATCATTGGGCGGTTGAGTCGTGAAAAAATTGCTTCTACATTTTTTAAGGTTTCATCGTCCCTTACCAACTCCATGTTGAAATATTTTGCTAAAGTTAATTTGGTGATGTCATCTTTTGTGGGGCCTAATCCACCTGTAATTAAGATGATTTCCGCCCGTGTTTGAGCTAAATTTAATGCTTCAACAATATGCGTTGCATCGTCTGAAACGGAAGTGATTTGTTTTACATTTACACCAATCGAGTTCAATTGTTTAGCCATCCAAGCGGAATTGGTATCTATAATTTGACCAATTAAAAGCTCATCGCCAATGGTAATAATTTCTGCTTGCATCTTGTTTTTAAAATTTAGTATAAAAACCTTTTCGTTTGCTTAATTTTAAATCTTGTAAAATTGCTGCTTTAACTTTTAAATCAACAGAGTAACTTTGATAAAGCCCAAAAGGAACCCAAGTAAAACTTAAATCCCAACAATGCAAATCTCTGTAAATAGATAAATTCATAGGGGTTAAATCTTTTCTATCGAAATCTATACCTGAGTTAAATTGTAATTTCCATTTTGGGGTTATGTTTGCATCGCCATTAAAATTCAGCACATTGCTGATTGTGCCTTTGTTGCTTAATGGGTTGCTGTATTGGAAACTGTAGGAAAAAGAGAAGTTCCATGGAATGTTGAAATCCACAAATGCGTTTGGATCACGGCTAATTTCGGCTAGTTGGTTTTCTTGTTCTGTTGTTCTTCCTTTTTGTGTTTGCGCACCAATTTGCGCTATATTTTGACTTCTGTTTCTAGCTGCATCGGCATTAAAACTATAATCGAACGAAAGTCCAAAATTCACTAATCGTGGCATTTTAAAACCTTTTTCCCAAACATAATCATTGGTTTGTATTCTATAAGTTTGGTTATTTGCAGTGGTATCTTTTACTGCGTAAGGATCCAAAGTTCCATTAAAATTGAAACCAAGTTTGTCTGTAAACTGAGAGCGACCGCTCATGCTCAGAGAGGATAGTTTTCTTACCTTAGCTATAAAATTATAAGAACCATTGATAGATAAACCTTGTAAAATAGCTATTTTTTTCTCACCAGAACCTGTTGTGTCTTTTCGGTTTCTTACTTTTAATTCCACGTTGTTGGTTATTCCAAAACCTAAATTTGCAGATTTACCTGAATTAGGACCGCCAAAAATATTGTTTTCAAAAATAGAGTAGGTGACAGGGTCTCCATTGCTATCTAAAACCACATTGTTTGTGCCTTTGTAATAAGCATATTGGAAACCACTTTTTCCAGGTACTCTGTAATCGGGCGTGTAACTTAAACTTACATTTGGCGTGATGATGTGACGAATGGCACGAATACTTCCCGTGCTGCTAAAAATTCTTTTCCCATACAATTGAGTATTAAAGCCCATGCTCAAACTATAATTTCCAGCTCTTTTAAACCCAGGAATGGTATCTAAACTGTAGGTGTCGGCTTTACCTTCAATACCTTTTACATAAGCTCTTTCGGTAGTTTGTAAATACCATTTCTCGGTATAGTTGGCAGAAGTACTGATGTTTAAATATCTTAAAACATTGAAATTTAACCCTATTGGAATGTTGTGCTGAAATCCGTTTCTGAAATTTTTAAAACTTTCTCTTCTGAATAACAATGAATCTTTGGTCGAAATGGAATTTTGAGCCTGTAAACTGTAACCCACATTTAGTTTTTGATACCATTTTTGGTCGCCTACTTTTTTCTTGTTTTCAAAAGGATTGATTGAGGTCATGTTTAAACTCAGTTCGGGCAATGAAATGGAAACGGTTTTATTTCGCGTTTCTTGGGAGTGACGAGCGGCAACGCTAAGGTTAAATAAACCTTTAGAAATTACTTTTCCGTAATTTATAGATGAAGATAAACTGTTTTGAGCAATGGTATTGAAGTTGTTGGTACCTGCACCTGCGGTACGGGTGTTGTAGCTACTTGTGCCCGCATTTACCGAAGCACTAAAGGTTGTACCGGGGTTGGCATTTGGATTTTGAGAATGCGACCAATTGATTAAAAAGTCTTTATTTGGTTTGGCTTCAGGCGTCCCCTCTAGTCCGTTTATGGTACTGGCAAAGTTCAACATTAAATTGCCGCTGTATTTGTATCTACTGCGGTAAGTAGAAGTTAAATTGCTTTCAAATGAGCCATTTGTGAAAAAAGAACCCAAAATTTTTCCGTCCCAATAATCGCTAAAGCCTATGTAATAACCTAAATCTCGGGCAAAAAAACCACGGGTAAAGTCATCTCCAAAAGTTGGAAATATTAAACCAGATGTTTTTTTATTTAACTTAGGGAAAAATGCAAAAGGAAGTCCTATTGGCAAAGGGATATTTTCAACTTGTAGGCTTACAGGGCCTGTGATGATGAATTTTTCAGATGCAATTGCCTTGGTCATGTACAACCCAAAATGTGGATGCGGTAAATTACAAGTGCTATAAATTGCGCCTTTGTAGTGAATTTCGTTGTCGGGTTGTTTTTTTATCAAACCGCCAGAAAAGTAACCGCCCTCTTGTTCACTAAACGGATTATGAACAACGCCTTTTAGCGTATTTGTGTTGTAACTAATCGAATCGGCGATGGAAGGCGTGCTATTGTTGTCGATTTTAAAAATAGGGCGACCAATAAATCTACCTTTTTTATCTTTTACGCCACTTGCAAAAACTTGATTTTTTTTGGTGTCAAATCGGATGAAATCCGCTTCAATTTCAAAATCTTGGTAAGTTATTTTGGCTTTTCCATAAAGGTAATAAATGCCGTTTTTTTTATCGTATCGAGTAGAATCTTGAGCGGTATGCTCAATTTTATCAATTGATTTTTTTTTGTTTTTTAGGGTGTCGGTTTTAGAAATGGAATTGGGCTTTTCTAAATTCTGCCTGCCAAAAATATTGTTGTTCACTAAAATAATCAGTGAAAAAACGATAATTAAGAAAATGAAGTGTTTAAAAACTTTCAAATTTATAGGTTAATGTTATTTTTGTAAAAAATTAAATTAAACGCCAAAATTAATGAAAAATATACCATCAACAGTTGAAAAAATAGTTTTTAGCGTATTTATTTATATTTCTTTATATATTAGTAATGATAACCAGTGTTTTGCGCAAAAATATGAAGTGAAAACGATTGTAATTGATGCGGGGCACGGCGGTAAAGATGGCAGTACGCATGGTTTAATATCAAAAGAAAAAGACGTTGCTTTGCGCACCGCTCTAAATTTGGGAAGAGCGATTGAAGAAAATTTAAAAGATGTGAAGGTTATTTATACCCGAACTACAGATGTTTTTGTACCACTTTATGAGCGAATTAACATTGCTAATCATGCAAAAGCAGATTTATTTATTTCGATTCACTTGAATGATATGCCAAAAAGAGCGGTTCGTGTGCAAACAGGAACTAAAAAGAAAGGTCGTAAACGTGTTCCGGTGTATTCAACTACGTATCAAAAAAGCACATCTACGAGAGGTGTAGAAACTTTTGTGTCAGGTACATCGAGAATTAGCGAGCAGGATGAGGTGATAAAAAGAGAAAATGCGTCGATGTTTTTGGAGGATAATTACAAAAGCAATTATGCCGAATTTGACCCAGATAATTTAGAAGCTAACATTGTTTTGAGCATGATGAAATATACGTTTAGAGATAAAAGTTTGAATTTTGCACAAATGCTTCAAGACGAATATGTGAAAGTTGGTAGGGTAAATAGGGGAGTTCAAGAAAAAAGTTTGGCAGTTTTGGCAAGAGCGAGTATGCCTGCTGTGTTAACCGAAATAGGTTTTTTGAGTAATGATGAAGAAGAAAGGTATATGAATAGCGATGAAGGTCAAAATGAAATTGTGATGTGTATTTTGAGAGCTATCGAATCTTACAAACAAAGTGTTGAGATTAAATAATATGGTTTTGAAAATCAGATTTTTAATTTGTGTTTTATTTAGTTTTTTATTTTCAATTTGTGTAAACGCACAAGGCTATAAATTAAAAACAATTGTTATAGACCCTGGACATGGAGGCAATAAGCCAGGAGCAACTTCAGGTATTTTTTCGGTTGAAAAAAATGTAGCCTTAGCGATATCTTTAAAATTAAATGAAAAAATTAACGCAGAAATGCCAGATGTGAATATTATTCTCACCAGAAACAAAGATATTGATGTAGATTTGTACCGCAGAGCGGAAATAGCAAACAAGGCAAAAGCTGATTTATTTATTTCTATTCATTGTAATTCGGCTGGTCCCGAAAGTTCAGGTACAGAAACTTTGGTGGCAGGTTCGCATCGTTTGAACGAGCAAAATGCAGCTTTACGTGAAAATGAGGATATTAAATTAGAAAAAAATTACAAAAAAAATTACGAAGATTTTGATCCAAATCAATCGGAAACATTTATTATCTTATCTTTGATGAAAAATGTTTTTAGGGACAAAAGCTTAAAAATAGCAAAGTACATACAAAATAACTTTACAAACGATAACAAACGGGTAAATAGAGGAGTGAAAGAACAAGGGGTTTTGGTACTTCAACGTTGTGGAATGCCTGCTGTTTTGATAGAAATAGGTTTTATTTCTAATCCTAAAGAGGAAGAGTACATGAATTCGGAAAAAGGGCAAACAGAAATTGTAAATGCCATTTTCAAAGCAATTAAACAATATAAAAAAGAAATCGAAAATTAAGTGAAAATAAGTAACGAAACAAAAGTTGGAATTTTAGCTGCCGTAGTTATCTCCGTTTTAATAATTGGATATAATTTTTTGAGGGGTAGCGTTATTTTTAATAATGACACGACCTTGTACGCAAGGTACGCTAGGGTGGATGGTTTGGCCGTTTCAAAACCTGTTCTAGTTAATGGTTATCAGATTGGGAAAATTTCCAATTTAGAATTGCAGCCTGACGGCAGTATTTTAGCTACCTTGAAAATAAAATCTAAATTTGAATTGCCACATAATAGTATTGCCACTTTAGAAAGTACAGATCTTTTGGGTAGCAAAGCCATTGTGATGGAGCTGGGGAATAGCAAAAAATATGCATTGACGGGAGACACCCTGACGGCTAAAATTGCAAAAAATTTAGTAGAAACGATGCTCCCTGTTCAGAAAAAAGTAGAGCAAATTATTGATAAATTGGATGTGCTTTTAGGGAATGTGAATGGTATTTTAAGTCCTGAATTGCAGAAAAATATCGATAAAAGTTTTAGCAGTGTAGCCGGAACTTTGGCGTCGCTAGAAGGAACTTCTAAAAAAGTAGATAGCTTGGTAGGTAAAGAAAGCAAAAAGATAGCATCTATTTTCAACAATGTAGAAGCAATAACCTTGAATTTGAAGAACAACAATCAAAAAATAAACGACATTTTAACGAATATAAATACTGTGGCAGACCAAGTGGCAGCCGCTAATTTTAAACAAACCATCGAAAACGCCAACAAAACCTTAGGCGATTTGTCGGCTATTTTAGCAAATTTAAAAGAGGGTAAAGGTTCGTTGGGCTTGTTGCTTAATGATGATAAAATGTACAACAACTTAAATAATGCTTCAAAAAATTTAGATAATTTAATGATTGATTTGAAAGCAAATCCTAAGCGTTATGTTCATTTTTCAGTATTTGGTGGCGGAAAAAAATAAAATAAAGAAGAGTATAACTACTCTTCTTTATGTATAACAAATACTTCTTTGCTTTCTAATAAGCTTTTGTTTTGTAGTAAACTTTCAATACTTACCTGTCCAATTACATATTTGTAATCTTTTCTTGAATAGCGTTCGCTGATATTTTCAATACCTATTTTTTCTAAAAGCTGTTCATCGTTGTAACGTAAATAGATGTTTATTTTTACGTTTTTGGTGTGTTTTAAACCAATTTTTTGGTGGTATTTTTTGTATTCGTATTTGTATTCGTGTCGCAAAGCGGTGATGTCACTCAAAACCGCTGAACCTGTTGGGTGACCGCCAGCTCCTTTGCCGAAAAAGAATTGTTTGTCCGCAAATCCTGCTTGAACAATCACACCATTGTATTCGTTTTCAACGTTGTATAGGAAATTATCAGGTTTAATGAATTTTGGCAATACAAAAGTTACTACCTCACTTTCGTTTACTTTTTGGGCATTTGGAATTAATTTTATTTTTAATCCTTTTTCTTTGGCATACTGAATGTCGTTTTCGTTAATGTTTTGAATGCCAATATTAAGAATCTCCGTAGGATTGATAAACAAGCCGTAAGCATGGGCGGTAGCAATCGCTAATTTGAATTTTGGATCATAGCCTCCTACGTCCATGATTGGGTCGGTTTCGGCGAAGCCCAAATCTTGTGCCTCTTTTAAGGCTACGTTGTAATCTTGGTTTTCGTTAAATATTTTTGATAAAATATAGTTTGAAGAACCATTGAAAATCCCACTTATTGCAGCTAAAAACTCGTTGTCATAATATTCTTCTAAATTTCTAATGATTGGAATACTGCCACAAACCGCACCTTCGTATAACAGAGAAGCACCGTGTTTGGCTTGTAAATCCACCAGTTCAATTAAATGATTGGCAATCATTTTTTTGTTTGCAGAAACCACATTTTTGCCATTAATTAAAGCTTTTTTTACGATGGTGTAAGCCACTTCTGCGTCGTCAATCAATTCGATGATGGTGTTGATTTCAGGATTGTCTAAAATTTCATCATGGTTGGTCGTAAATAAATCTTGTTTTAGCTTTCGTGTTTTCTCTGGGTTTTTGATTGCTATTTTTACAATTTCTATGTTGAAATCTTGACTACTAATAATATCGTGTAATCCTTGTCCTACTACACCAAAACCAAATATTCCTAATTTTAATTGTTTGCTCATTTTATGCTGTGATTTGTAATTTAACTATTTTATTGTTTGTGTTTTCTTTTAAAAATGAACCAATGATATTGGTAAGTGTGTCGGTTTCAATTAAAAAACCATCGTGTCCATAAGCACAATTAATGGCGTGAAATTGTGAATCTTGGATGTGTTTTGCTAAAAATTTCTGTTCTTCAATAGGGAATAGAAAATCGTTTTCTATGCCAATAACCAATGTTTTTGATTTGATTAAAGCCAAAGCATCTACAATACTTTTCTTTCCTCTGCCCACATTGTGGCTGTCCATTGCTTTGGTAAGATACCAATAACTGTAAGCGTTAAATCGTTTGCAAAGTTTTTCACCTTGGTAGTTTTGGTAAGATGAGGCTCTAAAATTAGTTAGCTTATCGTTCACACTTTCCAGTTGCGTTTCGTTGTAGGCTTGGTAAGTTCGATAACTTAATAAAGCAATACTTCTTGCGGTTTTCAATCCTTTTAATCCGCCAGTTGGCGAATTTGCATAGAAAGTACGGTCGGTACTGATGGCCAAGCGTTGACTTTCGTTTAAGGCAATTCCCCAAGGAGAATGAACGGCGTTGGTGGCGATTAATACTAGATTTTCGATTTCTATTTTGTTTAAAATAGACCATTCTAATGCTTGTTGTCCACCTAATGAGCCACCAATTAAAACCTTTACACTTTTAATTTTCAAGTGTTCGGCCAATAATTGATGGGTTTGAGCAATATCTTTAATCGTAAATTCAGGAAAGGAAAGGTAATAAGGTAGTCCTGTAGTTGGGTTCACACTTAAAGGTTGCGTGCTTCCATAATTAGAGCCGATGATATTCGCACATACAATAAAGTGTTCTTCAGGATTGAAAAGTGATTTTTTTCCAAACAATCCTTCCCACCAATCTAATACATCCGCATTTGCGGTTAGTGCATGGCAAGCCCAAATTACATTGTCTTTGTTTTCGTTTAGTTTGCCGTAAGTATGATAAGCAATTTCTAAATTCTTTATTTTTTTACCGTTTTCGAGTTTGAAAACTTTATTGTGTGTGAAAATATGATCCGTTCCCATCTTTTTATCTGTTTAAATTTTTTATTTTATTTTAGAAAAAGCTTGTTCGAAATCTGCTTTTATATCGTCAATATGTTCTATTCCTACCGATACACGCAATAGATTTGGCGTTACACCGCTCGCAATTTGTTCGGCATCACTTAATTGTTGGTGCGTGGTTGCAGAAGGTTGAATAATTAGCGTTTTTGCATCGCCTACATTTGCTACATGGCTAATTAATGTTAAGCTGTCGATGAGTTTGGTTGCATTTTCTTTGCTTCCTTTTAGCTCGAATGAAAGTACGCCGCCAAATCCATTTCGTAAATATTTTTTAGCGTTTTCGTGGTAAGGACTACTTTGTAAGCCTGGATAGTTTACTTTTTGAACCAAAGGATGTTTTTCTAACCAAGTTGCCAATGCCAAAGCATTATCTACGTGGCGTTGTACACGAAGTGATAAAGTTTCTAATCCTTGAATCAATAAAAATGAATTGAAAGGAGAGATGGCAGGACCTAAATCTCGTAAACCTTCTACACGAGCACGAATGATAAACTGAATGTTTCCAAAAGAGCTTTTTGAGCCAAATACATCGTTGAAAATTAAGCCGTGATAACCCTCCGAAGGCTCAGTAAATTGACTGAATTTTCCATTCCCCCAATTGTAATTTCCCCCATCTACAATCACACCACCTATGCTTGTGCCGTGTCCGCCAATCCATTTTGTAGCCGATTCAACGACAATGTTGGCGCCGTGTTGTAAGGGTTTGAACAAATATCCACCTGCGCCAAAAGTATTGTCAACCACCAATGGTAAATCGTGTTTTTGTGCTATGGCTGCAATTTTTTCAAAATCAGCAACGCTAAAAGCAGGGTTGCCAATGGTTTCTAAATAAATTGCTTTTGTATTTTCGTCTATTTTCGATTCGAAATCTTCGGGTTGGTCTATGTTTGCAAATTTTACTTCAATGCCTAATCTTTTGAAAGCAACTTTAAATTGATTGTAAGTTCCACCATATAAATGACTTGAGGAAACAAGATTGTCGCCTGCTTGCAAAATATTGTTTAAAGCAATAAATTGGGCAGCTTGTCCTGAAGAAACAGCTAAAGCTGCCACGCCACCTTCCAAAGTAGCTATTCTTTTTTCAAAAACATCTGTGGTTGGGTTCATCAAACGGGTGTAGATGTTTCCAAATTCTTTTAAAGCGAATAAGTTGGCGCCGTGTTCGGCACTTTTAAAACCATAAGAACTGGTTTGGTAAATGGGTAATGCTCTTGAGCCTGTTGTTGGGTCTATTTCTTGACCAGCGTGTAATTGTAATGTTTCGAATTTATATGAAGTTGACATAATTGTATTTTTTTTTGATAATTAAATGATTGAATTGTTTGAAAATAAATTTGCGTACCTCTTTTTTGAAGAGGCCTTCCAGATGGTCATAAAAGAAACGAAAAGGAAGATTTTAGAAATTGTATATGCAACAGCACATACGCATCATCGACATTTGACAGTCAATAATTTTATTTTCAAAAACAAAATCATGTTTTTGCGGTTGGGTAGTGTTTGGATGTGTGAAAATTAACATTTTTATTTCTCAATTTATATTTCCAAAAAAAGCTCCATGCTTATTGGTCAGCAATTGGCACCTTCTAACTTTTAGGTAGGGTTGCCAGTGGGTCACAGAGCCTGTCTCTCGCCACTTCTTTATAAATCAAACACCTTAGCGGAACTTGATTTTTATTTGTTTTACCAAATAATATTTCAAATATCTAAATTATATATTATTAAAACAAAATTAAATTTCATATTTAATCTTAAATAGTTGTTATTTAGTATTTTATTTTTTTTGAATAGGGTCTTTTTTTTGTTCATCGAGATTAATATTCGGTTAAAATTTTTAGAAACAATTATTATTTATACATTTGCCACGCTTTTGGTTTCTTTGTCAATTTAAGATTGATGAAGAATTAAAAGGGAATACGGTGTAAATCTGTAACTGTCCCGCAGCTGTAAGCTCTATAAACGATTTTCAAATCTTTGCCACTGTTTTATGTTAAATGGGAAGGCCGAAAATCGGGAGTAAGTCAGAAGACCTGCCAATGCATGATAAATTTGTAGCTTTCGGGGATTGAAGCTAAAAATATATGAACAGAAACTATTATTGGTTTTTCGTATTTTTTATTTTCCTTTTTTGAGAGTTGTTTTAAACACAAAAACAACTGAATGTATTTTTTTAAACGCATAGCAAGTATTTTTTACTTTTTTTTCTGTACCCAATCTACTTTTGCTCAAGTGCCAGAGGCGAAAGTGTTGGATACTATCTTTGTGAAGGAAAAAGCAAATATCACCACCATTGGAAAATCTATTCCAGTTCAAATGTTGAATAAAAATCAACTAAAAAACTCAAATTCTTTTCAATTGAGTGATGCTTTGAAAACTTTTTCAGGTGTTTTGATAAAAGATTATGGTGGCATTGGTGGCCTAAAGACGATTTCAGTACGTTCGTTAGGAGCGCAACACTCAGCGGTTAGTTATGACGATGTCTTGTTAAACGATTCACAAGCGGGGACGATTGATTTGGGTAAAATACCAACGGAAAACATCGAATTTTTGAGCCTAAGTAATGGTTTACCTAATAAAATAGATGCTCCCGCCCGCAATTTTTCCGCTGCCAATGTTTTATCTGTCAATAGCCTTTTTCCTAATCTAGAAGATAATAAAATCTATTCGGTTAATGCAGGTTTACAAATAGGTTCGTTTGGTTTGTGGTCTCCATCATTGTATTATGCACAAAAAATAAATTCAAAAATCACGAGTTCAACATATTTTAATTACCAATATGCAGATGGTAAATATTCTTTTTTGGAACAAAATGGAGTGGCTACTAGGGAACGAAAACGCTCTAATACAGACGTTAAATCGTTGTTAGTAGAAAATAATTTATTTTGGAATTTATCGAAAACACAAACTTTGCAGAGCAAAATTTACTATTACAAAAGCGATAGGGGATTGCCTGGTGCAGTGGTGTTGTATAACGACAACGAATCTAGACAAAGAAATGAGGATGGCTTGTTTTTTACACAACTGAAATATCAACAGCAATTTTCGAAAATTTGGACACAAAACATTCATTTTAAATATCAACAATCTTCTACCGACTATCATGATCCAGATTGGATTGGTCAAAAATTAGAAAATTTATATCGTCAAAAAGAATGGTATTTGTCGTTTGTCAATAGTTTTAAAATATCAAATCAATTACATACCTCATTCGCTTTTGATTATGCAAACAATCAATTGAAAGCCAATGCGTCTTATTTTGCAGCTCCAACACGTCAGTCTTATTTTGCGAATATGGTGTTGAAATATAAAAGTAATCTTTTAGACGCAACTTTTAATTTGTTAAATAATATCGTAACAGAAAAAGTGGAAAAAGGTAAGGCAATGCAAAACGTAAATCGAACTAATCCATCGTTTTTTTTAACTCTAAAACCTTTTCAAAGAGATAATTTTTTACTGAGAGCTTTTGTTAAAAATAGCTTTAGACTGCCAAATTTTAATGACTTGTATTATACTTTGGTGGGCGTGAGGACTTTGAAACCTGAAGAGGTAACCCAGTTTAATATAGGTGCAACTTTTAATACTTCTGTGGCTCGTCATATTGATTTGTCTATCGCCGTAGATGCCTATAAAAATTATGTAAATAATAAAATTGTAGCCTATCCATCTTATAATATGTTTTCTTGGACAATGTTAAATGTGGATAAAGTAGAAATTACAGGAGCCGATGTTTGCACCAAATTGAATTTTGTATTACCTAAAAATTGGTTCATTCATACAGATGTAAATTACACTTTTCAACAGAGTTTAAATGTATCTAACCCTAAAGATGCGAACTATTTGCATCAAATAGCCTATACGCCATTGCATAGTTTGAGCGGTGGGTTTTCGGTAGAAAAAAAACAATACACATTTTCTTATCGCATGTTGTGGAGTGGCTGGCGTTATTCCTCGAATGAGAATAATAATAGTACCTATTTAGATGCTTATGGTGATCATAGCGTGTCGCTACGAAAGGAATTTAAATTATGGAACACATCATATCAAATGATGGCTGAAGTGTTGAACTTGTACAACACTCAATACGAGATTGTACGGAGCTATCCCATGCCAGGGCGTTCTTTTAGATTAAAAATGAATATAAACTTTTAACAAATAATAATTAAATGACAATGAAAAACAACATTAAAAAAGTATGTTTAGTTGCTTTAGGAGCAATTATTTTGAGTTCTTGCAAGAAAAAAGACAATGCACCACAGGAAGTAATTTTAACCACCAAATCGGTTTATGTATTGAATGAAGGAGGTTGGAAAAATAATAATTCTTCAATATCAGCGTTTGAAAATAAAGACATGAGCGTGATTCAAAATGATATTTTTAAAATAAAAAACAATAGAGATTTAGGCGATACTGGAAACGATATAGGTGTGTATGGTAGCAAAATGTATGTGGTAATGAATGGTTCAAATACCATAGAAGTGATGAACGCAAGTGATGCAAAATCTGTAAAACAAATTTCTATGGGGCAAAGTTCGCCACGTAGCATCGCTTTTGCCAAAGGAAAAGCTTTTGTATGTTCGTTTGATGGTACAGTTGTTGAGATTGATACCTTGGATTTAGCTATCAAAAGAACTTTACAAGTCGGCAGACAGCCACAAGATATTGTTTTTGCTAACAACAAATTGTATGTGAGCAATTCAGGAAGTTATCAACCTTACGATAATACCATTTCGGTGATTGATGTAGATAATTTAAAACTTATTAAAAACATCACGGTAAAAGAAAATCCATCAAACTTAGAAGTAGATAGCCAAGGCAACATTTATGTAGGTATTTCGGTTACTTATGATTCGAATTGGGCTCAATTAACCAAGGAAAGTGTGCAAAAAATTGATAAAAATGATTCAGTGACTGATTTTGCTGCCTTAGCAGAAGCAGAACATTTTACTATTTCAGGCAATGATATTTATGCTTCTTTTCCAAAAAATGTAATTAAAAAAATTGATTTGAGTGGTAAAGTAATTGTTGAAGACTATAACAATTCAAAGCAAGACATCAAAAAGATTTATGGTTTAACTTATGACGAACTAAGTAAAAAATTATATGTTTGCGATGCAAAAGATTATGTGGTTTCAGGTTCTGTATTTTGTTTTTCAGACAATGGAACGTTTGTAAACGAAAGAAAAGCAGGAATATTACCTAAAAAAGTAGTTTTCATTAGATAAATTTTAAATAAAAAATTAACTTTGGCTATTCATATTAAATAAAAAAAAGATGTCTAAAATAAAATTCAACCCAACTACCTTGGTTTTAGCGGCAATCATTGCACTTGTAACGGCTTTCCGTTTATTAGTCGTATTCAATACAGATATTTTGGTGGTAGCCAATTTCTCTTCAATCGGAGCAGTAGCTTTGTTTGGCGGTGCTTATTTCAAAAATAATCTAAAAGCATTTGCCTTTCCTTTGTTGAGTTTATTTCTGAGTGATTTTATACTCGCAAATACTTTGTTTAAACCATACAGCAATGGAAGCTTTTTGTATCCAAATTGGTATTATACTTACATAGCTTTGGCTATGATGGTTGTGGTAGCTAAAGTGTTGATGACGAAAGTAAATATTTTTTCTTTCTTAGGTTCTACTTTGGTAGTGGTATTCATTCATTGGATTGTGACTGATTTTGGAGTTTGGTTTTTAAATCCTGAGTATCCTCAAACTTTAGCGGGTTTTTGGTTTTGCTTAGTAAAAGCCATTCCATTTGAATTTAGATTTATGAGTGGTACATTGATGTACGGTGCTGTTATATTTGGTGCGTACGAAATTCTAAAAGTAAAAGTGTTGAGCTTACAAACTCAAAAAAAATAATTAATAAATTGTTCCTTCAAAACCTTCTTTTGTGTATTCAAAAGGAGGTTTTTTTTTATTTTTAAGAAATGAAAGTGATTTCTTTTTTGCCAGCGGCAACCAAAATGATTTACGATATGGGTTTGCAAGCCGATTTGCATGGTGTAACCTTTGAATGTCCTGCTGAGGCAAGTCAATTGCCCAAAGTGGTGCGTTGCGTGTTGGAAGATAAAAACTATACCAGTTTAGAAATCGACCAGATTTTTTCGGCTTCGGTAGCCAAAGGCGAAAGTTTGTATTGGGTAGATGACAAACTGCTTGAAGAGATACAACCCGATTTGATTTTTACGCAAGATGTGTGCGAGGTTTGTCAAATAGATACCGCTTGTACGCAAGCGGCTTTGGTTAATTTACCCAAGCAACCTTTGCTAGTGCCTTTAAGTCCAAATAATTTAGAAGATGTATTTGCTTGTGCGCTCATCATTGCTGAGGCTTTTGGGAAAAAGGAAGTAGGCATTGCCTATGTAGCAAAATTGAAAGCAGAAGTAGATGTTATTTTAGATACACTAAGGGCAAACCGAGCGCCTTTAAAGCGAACCATGATTATGGAATGGATAGAACCGATTTACAACTGCGGTCATTGGATTCCTTTTCAAATTGCTGCTGCAGGCGGTGTAGATATGCTTTCTAACCCTGCTGGGGATTCAATTGTGACGCCTTGGGATAAAATTGTGAGGTACAATCCCGAAGTTTTGGTTATTGCACCTTGTGGATTTACCAAGGAACGAACCTTAGAGGAAATGTATCTTTTGACAGACAAACCAGAATGGAAAAATTTACAAGCGGTACAAAACAACGAAGTCTATATTGCCGATTTTGATATGTTTACACAACCTAGCATTGGCACCTTGGTAGAGGGTATAAAAGCTTTGGCGGCAATGTTTCATCCATCTATTTTTACACCTGATGAATGTATAATCTCAAAATTTAGAAAATTTAACTAAAAAAACATTTCTTTTAAAGCAAATAGGCAGCCATTTTGATGACTGCCTATTTGTATTTTACAAGTTACCTCTCAGTTTTTGTTCTCTCTCTAAAGATTCGAACAAGGCTTTGAAGTTGCCTGCACCAAAACTTTGTGCGCCTTTTCTTTGGATGATTTCAAAAAACAGCGTTGGTCTATCTTCCACTGGTTTGGTAAATATTTGTAGCAAATAACCTTCCTCATCGCAATCTACCAAGATGCCGAGTTTTTTTAAAGGCTCAATGTCTTCGTCTATTTTACCTACTCTATCGGTTAGCATTTCGTAATAAGCTGCGGGAGGGGCAGTTAAAAACTCCACGCCATTGGCTTTTAATTGGCTTACGGTTTTGATAATATCGTTGGTAGCTACCGCAATGTGTTGCACGCCTTCGCCTTCATAAAAGTCTAAGTATTCCTCAATTTGAGATTTTTTCTTTCCCTCAGCAGGTTCGTTTATCGGAAATTTAGAATATCCATTTCCATTGCTCATTACCTTGCTCATCAATGCCGAATATTCGGTGTTGATTTGCTTATCGTCGAAAGATAAAATGTTTACAAAGCCCATTACCTCTTCGTACCATTTTACGGTTTCGTTCATTCTGTTCCAGCCCACATTGCCTACACAATGGTCGATGTAAAGCAATCCAGCATCTTTTGGGGTGTATTCGCTTTCCCATTTTTCATAACCTGGCATAAACAAACCTTTGTAGTTTTTGCGTTCCACAAATAAGTGAACCGTTTCTCCATAGGTATAAATGCCGCTTATTTTCACCTCTCCATGCTCATCGCTCAAAGTTTGTGGTTCTAAATAAGGTTTTCCACCTCTTTTGGTGGTTTCTTCAAATGCTTTGTAAGCATCATCTACCCAAAGGGCTAAAATTTTAACGCCATCACCGTGTTTTTTAACGTGTTCGGAAATGGGGCTATTTGAATTTAAAGCAGTTGTAAGTATCAAGCGTATTTTTCCTTGTTGCAACACATAGGACGCTCTATCTCTAACGCCAGTTTCAGGACCTGCATAGGCTAAAGATTGAAAACCGAAAGCCGTTTTGTAAAAATGAGCAGCTTGTTTGGCATTGCCAACATACAATTCTATAAAGTCAGTTCCATTGATGGGTAAAAAATCAGGGGCTTTTGCTATTTTTTCTGCAAATGTTTGTACACTCATGGTATTTATATTTTTATAATAAAATTAATTTCTTTTGTTAACTCATCCAGCTTTTGTAATAATCTGGGTCTTCAATTGCTAGTGCGTCTTCGGTAAGCATTAAAGGTTTAAAAGGGTCAATCATTACCGCCAATTCTTCGGTTTGTTCCTTTCCGATTGATTTTTCTACTGTTCCTGGGTGTGGCCCATGTGGGATACCACCTGGATGAAGGGTAATTTGACCTTTTACAACGCTTTTGCGACTCATAAAATCGCCATCTACATAATACAAAACCTCATCGCTATCTACATTGCTATGGTTGTAAGGAGCAGGAATGGCTTGAGGGTGATAATCGTATTTGCGAGGGACGAAAGAACAAATCACAAAATTGTGACCTTCTAGGGTTTGATGAATTGGTGGTGGCATGTGCAATCTACCTGTGATGGGTTCAAAATCATGGATAGAAAACGCCCAAGGGTAATGAAAACCATCCCATCCCACAAAATCGAAAGGATGAGTGCCATAGGTATAAGGGTAGATTAAGTTTTGTTTTTTGATAAGCACTTTAAAGTCGCCTGTTTGGTCGATGGTTTCCAAATCGGTAGGGCGTTTGATATCTCTTTCGCAAAATGGCGAATGCTCCATCAATTGACCATACTCGTTTCGGTATCGTTTTGGGGTACGAATAGGGCTAAAACTTTCGGTAATCAACAATCTATTGTTATCATCGTTAAATATAATTTGATAAATGGTTCCTCTTGGAATGACTACATAATCTCCGTATTCGAATTTTATTTTACCGAAACCAGTTTTCAAAACGCCACTTCCCTCGTGAATGAAGATGACTTCATCGGCATCGCTGTTTTTGAAAAAATAATCCGTCATTGATTTGCGAGGAGCCGCCAAGCTGATGTGCAAATCGTTGTTTACCAGAATGGCTTTTCTACTTTTTAGATAATCATCTTCGGGTTTGATATTAAAGCCAATCAAGCTGGTGCTTTTCAAATGCTTTTCCCTCGCTATCTTAGGCTCAACGGAATAGGGCTCGCCCAAATCTTTCACAATTGTTGGTGGATGGCAGTGGTAGATTAAAGAGTATAAACTCGAAAATCCTTCGGTTGAAACAAGTTCCTCGGCATACAATTCGCCGTTTGGTTTGCGAAAAACGGTATGTCGTTTTGCTGGAATGTTTCCTAAAGTATGATAAATAGGCATAATATAGGTTGTATAATTTAAATGAATGGTTGAATTAAATGCGATTTGTTGGAAATCTATGGAAACTAAAGCACAGAATATTGCGCCATCACCAATTTGGATAATAGTGAAGAGCGAAAGTCAGCCAAAAATTGCTTGGCTTTATAATTCTGGTATAGTGGATTCTGTGTCATTTATAAATCAAAGTTATATATATTTATTTAAAAAGCTAATTTTTGTTACTTTCGCCTTTCAAGTTGAACGTAAATATCTTAAAATATGAAATTAGTATCTTATAAAACAGAAGAATTAGAGCATTTAGGCATATTTGCCAATGGGCATATTTATAATTTGCACAGTTGTGATAAATTGATTCCAAACGATATGAATACCTTTTTGAAAGGTGGGGAGGAGTTGATGGATAGAGCTAAGAAGATAAACGAGGCTATTCTTTCGGGTGCGTTGAAACCTAGAGAAGAGGCTTTTTATGAATTGATGGCACCTGTTCCTTACCCAACTTCGTGTAGAGATGGCTATGCTTTTCGTCAGCATGTGGCGGCAGCTCGTCGCAACCGAAAGGTAGATATGATTGCTGAGTTTGATCAATATCCTATTTTTTATTTTACAAACCACAATGCCATCCAAGGGCCAGGCGAAATACCTTGTATGCCTGATCATTTCCAAAAACTAGATTTTGAATTGGAAGTAGCTATTGTGATTGGTAAAAAAGGTAGAAACATTAAAGCCGCTGAGGCGGATGAGTACATTGCAGGTTATATGATTATGAATGATATGAGTGCAAGAACTTTGCAGATGGAAGAAATGCTTTTGAATTTAGGCCCTGCCAAAGGAAAAGATTTCTCAACTGTAATTGGTCCTTGGTTGGTTACACCAGATGAGTTGGAGGCTTATAAAGTACCTGCAAAACCTAATCATGTAGGAAATGTTTATGATTTGAAAATGGTTTGTAGGGTAAACGGTGTAGAGCTTTCGGCAGGTAGCACGGCAGACATGGATTGGACTTTCGCTGAGATTATAGAGCGTTGCGCTTATGGTGTAGATGTTTTCCCTGGGGATGTAATTGGTTCGGGGACAGTAGGCACAGGTTGTTTATTGGAATTGAATGGCACAGGTTTGTTGAACGACCCTAACTATAAGGTGCAATGGTTGCAACCCAACGATACGGTAGAAATGGAAATCACAGGTTTAGGGTGTTTAACCAATATTATTACCAAAGTAGAAACCGACTTTTCTATTTTAGCACTAAAGAAATAAAACTATGCTGACCCTTAACGCCAAAGATTTGAGCCCTGCAAGCTTACAAAATTATTTGTCTTATGCCATTGCACCTCGTCCTATCTGTTTTGCTTCTACCATCAACACAAAAGGGGAGATAAACCTAAGTCCTTTTAGTTTTTTTAATCTTTTTAGTACCAATCCACCGATATGTGTGTTTTCGCCCGCTAGAAGGGTAAGAGATAATACCACCAAACATACTTTAGACAATGTGTTGGAGGTTAAAGAATGTGTGATTAATATCGTAAACTATGATATGGTACAGCAAATGAGTTTGGCAAGTACCGAATATGCACAAGGTGTGAACGAATTTGAAAAAGCTGGTTTCACGATGTTGCCATCCCAATTGGTAAAACCTCCTCGTGTAGCCGAATCGCCGGTGCAGTTGGAATGTGTGATTACCCAAGTGATTCCATTGGGAACTGAGCATGGGGCAGGAAACTTAGTGTTGGCAGAAATAAAATTAATTCACATTAAGGAAGAAATTTTAGATACGGAGGGCAAGATAGACCAACAAAAAATAGATTTGGTAGCTCGTTTGGGTGGCGATTGGTATTGTAGAGTGACTGAAGAAAACATGTTTAAAGTTGCCAAACCTTTAACGACTTTGGGTATTGGCGTAAATGCTTTGCCACAAGCGGTGCGACAGTCGAAAGTTTTAACAGGTAACGACTTGGGCATGTTGGGCAATGTAGAACAATTGCCTACGGCGAATGAAATTGATGCCATATCGGCACATCCTCAAGTAAAACTTATCTTAGACGCTACCATTGGCGATGAACATACCCGAACGCAAGAATTACATCAATTGGCACAAGGCTTCTTAGCGCAAAACTTAGTTTTGGATGCTTTGAAAGTGGTGTTGTTGTGATTAGGATTGAACACGGATAGCACGGAAAAAACGGATTTTTACGGATTTTTTATTTCACGCAGCAATAATTTCTTTTTGTCACCCTGAGGACAATGTCATTAAGTTAAGGAAATTCGACCCCGAATGGGGTCGGATATTTATAGCAAAAATGTAGTCTATTCACATACGACCCCAATGGGGTCGAACATAAAAGAGCTTAACTTAATGACATTGACCCTGAGGATACGAAGGGGCTAATCGGTTGTTTCCGTAGTTGAAAAAATGTTTCATTTCATCTCCTAATCTAGCGCATTCTTCCGTAGGAGGTATGTGTTAAAGTAAATATAACCGGTCTGTGACCGTTAGATA
>JAIEMU010000056.1 GCA_019751895.1 Sphingobacteriaceae bacterium
GCTCTTCCGATCTCGTTTGCAGGGTAAGTGTCCAAATGATACACGATAGAACACCCAAAACAATGTCTTGAGTAACTTGCGGTCGCCCTAATTTATCGCTTAAAATGGTTGTAAAAATTGCATTTAACGTATATAATGGAGAAGTACCGATGTCTCCAAATACAATACCAAGGCTAACTAATACACCTCCAGCGGTTAGTGCATTTGCGTTTTTGTGATTTGACATTTTTATGAAATAAAATTAAATGCCAAAAGTAGTTAATTTAGCTAATAATTAAATTTTTTTTGAGCCTAAAGAAAAGTTTTTTTTGTTGAGCAGATATTCTTTAAAATAATTCATGTTTTGAACTTTTTATCTTTACAACATTCTGTATCTTTGCCACTCAATTATGAATGAAAATATAACTCCTTATCAACAAGAGAATAGCACTAAAAAAGAACAAGTCGCTAAAATGTTTAACAACATTTCTCGTACATACGATTTTTTAAATCATTTTTTATCGCTTGGTATTGATATTTTGTGGCGCAAAAAGGCAATTAAAAAATTGTTAGCAATCAACCCTAAAACGATTTTAGATGTTGCCACGGGAACGGGCGATTTTGCCTTCGAGGCCATTAAAATTTTAAAACCTGAAAAAATAATTGGGGTAGATATTTCGGAGGGAATGCTTAAAGTAGCAGATGAAAAAATTACACAGCGGTCTTTGGCACATGTTTTTTCTGTGCGCATAGGCGATTCTGAGGGTTTGAATTTTGAAGATAATACTTTTGATGCCATTACGGTTGCTTTTGGGGTGAGAAATTACGAAAATTTAGAGAAAGGTTTGGCGGATATGTATAGGGTTTTGAAACCAAATGGTAAAATTGTGATTTTAGAGTTTTCGAAACCTAAACATTTTCCTATTAAGCAATTGTATAATTTTTATTTTAATGTAATCACACCGTTTTTTGGAAAACTTTTTTCTAAAGATAAAAGCGCATACAGTTATTTGCCTGAATCGGTTTACGCTTTTCCAGATGGAACTGATTTTGTGAAAATGATGGATAAAGTAGGTTATCAAAAAACAGATCACGAATCTTTAACTTTTGGTATTAGTGCAATTTATACAGGTGTTAAATGATCAAAAATATAGCCATTCTATTTTTTGTGTTTTTCTGTTTCGTAAGTTCATCTAAAGCACAAAGCTGGGGAGGAGGGAACGACGATAACACCTTTAGTTTTGGGTTTCATTTTCAATATTTAACCTCAGAATATAAAATACTTAAAAAAGAGAATTGGAAAGACCCTTATTTTGACCCTGCTGCGGCAGAAGAAAAAGGTGCCTATGTTTCAGATAAATTAGCAGCCATATATTCTAAACCCATTGCAGGTTCTGGAGTTGGAGGGATTTTCAAAGTCCGCTTACACAATAATATTGATTTGCGATTTACACCGATGCTTACGTTTTCCGAAAGGGAATTGTATTATGATTATTTACCACCTTTGGTAAATAATCCTGGTGTTTCAACGATTAAAAAAAATGTACAAGCCGCAATGTTTGAAATGCCAATGGCTTTTAAGTTGAAATCTGATAGATTTTACGACATTCGACCTTATTTGTTGATAGGAACAAAGTATTCATTAAACATTGCCTCACAAAAAAAAGTGGATGACAGGGCTTTTACGGCGATTGAAAAATTAGTAAAAAATAAAGATTGGTTTTTTTCATACGAGGCGGGTTTTGGTGTCGATATTTATTTCGAATATTTTAAAATGACGCCAGAAGTTAAATTGTCTTATTCTTTTAATGATATTTTGAAACACGAAAATACACCTTTCGCTAATCCAATTGATCAATTGTTTCTTAGGTCTCTTTGTTTTAGTTTATTTTTACAATAATGATGAGAAAAATAGCTTTAATTACAGGCGCTTCTTCAGGTATTGGAGAGGCTTGCGCAGAAAACTTTGCGGCTGCGAATTATGATTTGATTTTAGTGGCTCGAAGGGCAGATAAATTAAGTCATATTTCAGATAGCCTAAAGCAAAAATATGGGATAGAAGTAAAACAAATTGTGTTAGATGTGAGCGATAAAAAGGCTGTAAAAAAGCTTTTTAATGAATTGTCGTCGGATTGGAAAAAAGTAGATGTATTGGTTAATAATGCTGGTTTAAGCGCAGGATTGGAGCCGATAAACGAAGGAGATACAGATGATTGGGATAGAATGATTGACACCAATGTGAAAGGGTTACTGTATGTTACCAAAGAGGTTTCTAATTGGATGGTTGATTGCCAAAGTGGACACATTATAAACATCGGTTCGATAGCCGCAAAAGAGGTTTATGCCAATGGAAACGTGTATTGTGCCACCAAACACGCCGTAGATGCTTTGAATAAAAGTATGCGAATCGATTTACTGCCACACAATATAAAAGTTTCGGCCGTTCATCCAGGCATGGTAGAAACTGAATTTTCTATTGTGCGTTTTAAAGGAGATGAAAAAAGAGCGCAACAAGTTTACCAAGGGTTTGATAATTTAATAGCAAAAGATATTGCAGATGCGATTTCATACATTGTTAATTGTCCTAAACACGTAAATATAAGTGATATGGTGATTATGCCAACCGCACAAGCCAGCGCAACCATTGTAAAAAGAATAATAAATTAAAAACTAAATAATTATGATAGCAAATACGATAGATCAAGAAATAAAACAAGCCATGTTGGCTAAAGATCAAGTAAAATTGAGAGGTTTGAGGGCTATAAAGGCAGCCATTTTATTAGCGAAAACTGAAAAAGGAAACAATGAAGAGATTTCTCAGGAAGCGGAAATTAAAATTCTACAAAAGTTAATTAAGCAACGAAAAGAATCTTCGGATATTTACAAACAACAAGGAAGAGAAGATTTAAGTTCGGTAGAAGACGAAGAGATTTCAATCATATCTTTGTTTTTGCCTGTGCAAATGGATAGGGCAGAAGTAGAAACTATAATTGCCAAACTAATTGAAGAGTCGGGCGTTAGCTCTGTAAAAGAAATGGGTAAAGTAATGGCTTTGGCCAATACCGCTTTAGCAGGAAAAGCAGATGGAAAATTGATTGCAGAAATAATCAAATCTAAATTATCCTAATTTTTAAATCCAAAATAAATACCTTGGGATATTATTTTATTAAATAATATCCCAAATATAGAAATAGACTGCTAACTTAGGGGCGCTATAAGTTATATAACGATAAACATGGAATACAAAGAAGTACAAGAAAGTGGCTTTAAATACGTAGAGGTAGGAGAAGGTGAGCCATTGGTTTTATTACACGGTTTGATGGGGGAGTTGAGCAATTGGCAATTAACGATTGACGCTTTTAAGGAAAAGTACCGTGTTATTGTGCCAATATTACCCCTTTATGAGCTGCCCCTTATTACTTTGGGTGTGAAAAGTTTATCGAAATATTTACATTCGTTTTTAAAATTCAAAGAGTTAAGTCAAGTTGTTTTAGTCGGAAATTCTTTAGGAGGGCATGTTGGTTTGGTATTTACGGTTGCCCATCCAGAATATGTAAAAGCTTTGGTGCTTACCGGAAGTTCGGGACTGTATGAAAATGCTTTTGGAGGAACTTTTCCTAAAAGAGGAAACATTGATTTTGTAAGAGAAAAAGTAGAATATACTTTTTTTGATCCGAAAACGGCTACAAATGAGTTAGTTGAGGGAGTGTATGAAACAGTAAACGATCGCTCAAAAGTATTTCGAATTTTAGCATTGGCAAAATCTGCCATTCGCCACAACATGGCAAAAGAATTATCTAAAATAACGATTCCTGTTTCTTTGATATGGGGTAAACAAGATAAAATCACTCCTCCTGAGGTGGCAAGTGAGTTTTACGAGTTGCTTCCAAATGCAGAATTGAATTGGGTAGATGAATGCGGTCATGCACCAATGATGGAACAACCGATTGTTTTCAATGCGTTTTTGGATAAGTTCTTAAATCGAATATTGTTGAAGTAAATCGGACTAAAAATGAAAATTGCAATTTATGGGCGGGCATTTAGCGAAGATTTGTTACCTTATGTAGAAGAGGTATTTGAAGTGATTGCACAACACAATTTAGTACCCATTGTTTATCATCAATACCATAATTTTATCCAAAAAAAGAGTGCCAAAAAAATTGATTTTGAAACTTTTTCTGAACATAGCGACTTAGTAAATAAGGTAGATGTACTTATTAGTTTGGGTGGCGACGGAACTTTGTTGGATACATTATCCTTAGTTAGAGACTCAGGAATCCCAATTATGGGTATTAATTTTGGAAGACTTGGTTTTCTGGCAAGCAATAATAAATACGAAATTAATAAATCAATAACGGCTTTAATCAATAAAGATTATAATTTAGATAGTCGAAGTTTATTGAGTTTGTCGGCTGATGTACCACTTTTTGGTGAAGAAAATTATGCATTAAACGACGTAACTATTCACAGAAATGATAATTCATCCATGATGATTATACATACTTCCATGAACGGTAGTTTTTTGAATTCATATTGGGGGGATGGTTTGATTATTTCAACTCCAACAGGGTCAACGGCTTACTCTTTAAGTTGTGGTGGTCCAATCATATTTCCAAGTGCTCAGAATTTTGCAATTACACCAATTGCACCACACAATTTGAATGTAAGACCTGTTATCATATCCGATGATTGTGAATTAACTTTTGAAATTGAAACAAGAAGTAACAAATTTTTAATTTCATGTGATTCAAGAAATATTTCGGTAGATAAAACTGTTAAAATCAATTTAAAGAAAGCTGATTTTAGTATAAAATTAATTCGTCTCAATAATGAAAGTTATTTAAATACTTTGAGAAATAAATTGCTTTGGGGAATTGATACGCGTAATTATTAGATGAATTTTATTCGTAAAATAGGGTTTCTTTTTTTTTGTTTGTGTTGCACTTATACGGTGAAAGCACAAGAATGGAAACTTAGTGTTTTGACCGGAGCTTCTGGATATATCGGGGATTTGAATCCAATAAATCCTGTTAAATTAAGTGGTTATTATCTTGGTTTGAATGCGAAATATAGTTTTAATTCGGTTTTTAATGTAGGATTGCATTATAGTAATGGAAATATAGCCGCCGATGATGCAGCTTCGTCAACAAAGCAATTTAGAGATAGAAATTTAAGTTTTTCGACCAATTTGAACGAACTGAGTACTATTTTTGACTTCAATTTTTTTAGTAAAAATGATTTAAGTGTAACCAGAAAATTTTATCCGTATGTCTTTTTAGGATTTGGAGCTGTTCATTTTAGCCCAAAAACAACTTATCGAGGCGAAACGGTTTATTTGAGAGATTACGCAACCGAAAATGTAAATTATAGCAAATATGCTTTTGTAATACCATACGGAGTAGGATTTAATTATGATATTAGCGAAGAATTTAGTTTATTTACCCAATTGGGATATAGGGAAGTTTTTACGGATTATTTAGACGATGTAAGTGGTGTTTATCAAAGCAAGGAAGCTTTAAAATCTGACCCCATAAGAATGGCTTTAGCAGATCGTTCTGTTGAAGTAGGTAGTAAAAATATAGGTTTGCCAGGTGTGCAAAGAGGCGATTTTAGAAAAAGAGATACGTATATGTTTGTTGGTATAGGCATATCTTTTACCTTTGTGTCCCAAGGATGTAATACAATTAGAAAAAATTAAAATGGAAATTAAAGAACAGGTAGATATTCATAAATTACCACAGCATATTGCCATTATAATGGACGGAAATGGGAGATGGGCCGAAAGTCAAGGAGAATTTAGGTCTTTTGGGCATGAAATGGGCGTTTTGTCTATCAAAGACGTGATTGAAGGATGTGTGGAAATAGGTGTAAAATATCTAACTGTTTACGCGTTTTCAACAGAAAACTGGAACAGACCCGTTGAAGAAGTTAATGCTTTGATGGAATTGTTGGTTACAACCATTAACAATGAAGCCGAAACGTTAAAGCAAAATAAAATTAGATTAAATGCCATTGGTAATATTTCGTCTTTACCTCAAAAATGTATTGATGAATTGAACGAAACCATGCGAGAAACGTCTTTAAATAGCAATTGTACGCTCACATTAGCTTTAAGTTACAGTGCAAAATGGGAAATTACAGAGGCTGCAAAAAAAATTGCAGCAAAAGTTCAAAATAATGAATTGAATTTGGAAGCTATTAATGAAGATACATTTGCAAAAGAATTAAGCACTGCCGATATGCCTGACCCAGAACTGATGATTCGTACAAGTGGAGAGCATCGAATTAGTAACTTTATGTTGTGGCAAATTGCCTATACCGAATTTTACTTCACAGATAAATTGTGGCCAGACTTTAGAAAAGAAGATCTTTTTGAGGCTATTGTAGATTACCAAAAAAGAGAACGTCGTTTTGGTAAAACTAGTCAACAATTAAATTA
The DNA here is from genome assembly GCA_019751895.1 of Sphingobacteriaceae bacterium. Taxonomy (GTDB): domain Bacteria; phylum Bacteroidota; class Bacteroidia; order Sphingobacteriales; family Sphingobacteriaceae; genus Pedobacter. The sequence continues at coordinate 6,419 of JAIEMU010000056.1, forward strand.
GTTTAAACTTTTAACACTTTTTTACACGTCTTTAAACTAATTTAGCGACGGTTTTAAAAATCATAGATGAAAAAAATATACCTTATTATTACTACGCTTTTATTTTCAATTTCGGCATTTTCTCAAATAAGAAGACAAACAGCACCTGCTTTTAAAATTGAAGGAACAGAATTGGATTATTTTAGTCCCAAAGAATATATAATTGGAGGAACGGAATTAAAGGGAATCCAGCACCTAGACAAGGATGTAATTATCACTTTGTCAAAACTTATAAAAGGAGAAAAAGTTACACTTCCAGGAGATGTTACAGCTAATGCAATCAAAAATTTATGGGCGCAAGGATTGTTTAATGACATCAAGTTATCGGTTTCAAAAATTGATTTAGATACTGTTTATTTTGAATTAGATGTGGTTGAGCTACCTAGATTGTCTTCTTTTGAGTTTGTAGGTTTAAGAAAATCGCAGAAAAATGATGTTTTAGAGAAATTGACGGATAAAGTAGGCAAGACTATTATCAATGAAAATTTATACAATACCACTACCATCATTATCAATAAATATTTATTAGAAAAAGGTTATTACTTTACCAATGTTAGCTATAAAAGCAAACCAGATCCAAACCAAGAAAACAGTGTAATTTTGGTGGTTACGGTTGATAAAGGTGAGAAAGTAAAAACACGTCGCATTGATTTTGAAGGAAATAAAATTTTTTCAGATGCTAAAATGCGTTCTTTTTTAAGTAAAACCAAGCAACAAGCATTTTATAAAGTGTTTGGTTCAGGAAAATTCAATAAAGAAAAATTTGAAGAAGATAAAGTTAAATTTGTATCTACCCTACAAGATAAAGGATATAGGGATGCGATTATCCTTAAAGACAGCATTTATAAATACAGTAACAAAGCTGTGGGCATAAAACTAAATGTTTACGAAGGTCCAAAGTATTATTTTGGGAACATTAATTGGGTAGGAAACGCAAAATATTCAACTAGCTTTTTAGAAAAAGTATTAGGAATTGAAAAGGGAGAAGTGTTTAGTGAAGAAAAACTAGAGAAAAAAATTAGAGGCAGTCAAAATGGTGATGATGTGTCTAGTATTTATTTGAATGATGGTTATTTGACTTTTAATATCGATCCTGTTCAGACAAAAATCCGTAAAGATACCATTGATATTGAAATGCGTATTTACGAAGGTCCTCAATACACTAACAATCGAATTTTTATAAAAGGAAATACCATTACCAACGATAGGGTAGTTTTGAGAGCGATAAGAACAAAACCAGGAGAGAAATTCTCTAAAGAATTGTTAGTGCGTACGGTGAGAGAAATCGGGCAATTAGGGAATTTTGATGAACAAAAAACCAACCCAAAACCAATTCCCAATCCAGCGGATGGAACGGTAGATATTGAATATACAGTAGCAGAGAAACCATCAGATCAAATTGAGCTTTCAGGAGGTTTTGGCGGTGGAAGAATTATCGGGACTTTAGGTTTAACTTTCAACAACTTTTCGTTGCGTAATTTGTTTAACAAAGATGCTTATACACCATTGCCAAAAGGTGATGGACAAAGATTGAGTTTAAGAGGGCAGACCAATGGTCAGTTTTTTCAATCCTATTCATTTTCATTTTCAGAGCCTTGGTTTGGGGGTAAAAAACCTATCAATTTTGGTTTAAGCGCCTTTACTTCGCTTCAAACCAATGGTTATAGCTCGTCAAATTCAAACTACTCTAAGATTAGATTAAATGGGGTAACTGTAAGTTTGGGTAAAGTGTTGAAATGGCCGGATAATTATTTTAGTGTAAATTATTCTTTAAGTGCCCAACAATATATCTTAGATAATTACCCAGGATTTTTATTTAATTCAGGAACTTCATACAATTTTAACTTAACCCAAGATTTAATTAGAGATTCAAGAGATTCGCCAATTTTTCCAACTGGAGGTTCGTATTTCAAATTTAGTATTTCGGCTACACCACCGTATTCGTTGCTTAATAACTTAAATTACAATACGGTTTCATCTAAAGAAAAGTATAAATTTACGGAGTATCACAAATGGAAATTTGAATCGCAATGGTTTCAAAGGGTAGTGGGTAAATTGGTTTTTAAAGCGCAAGCTCAATTCGGATTTTTAGGAAATTATAATGCTGCTGTTGGTGAATCTGCATTTGAAAGATTTAAATTAGGAGGTGACGGCATGCAAGGATTTAACTTTTTACAAGGTTCTGAATTAATTTCGATGAGAGGTTATTCTAATAATTCAGTTATTCCTGTGGGCGCCAATCCTTCGATTGCTCAAAACTCAGGTAGTCCAATTTACACCAAATATGTTTTAGAATTTCGTTACCCAATTATTGCGAGTCAACAAGCTACCGCATTTATCACTACTTTTGCCGAAGGCGGAAATACTTGGAGTAAATTTAGCGACTATAATCCATTCAATGTGAGACGTTCGGCAGGAGTGGGTGCTAAAATATTTTTACCTATTTTTGGGTTGTTAGGACTTGATTATGGATATGGATTTGATAACATACCTGGCATGGCAGATGCAAACAAAGGTCAATTCCACTTTAGTATTGCACAACAATTAGGTGGATTAAATTAATAATTGTTTTAGGTAATATGAAAAAAAATATTTTAATTAGCGCTTTCATTATTTTTAGTCTTAACGCTTTTGGACAAAATTTTGGTTTCGTGGATACGGACTATATTTTAAATCACATGCCAGAATACAAATCGGCTTTAAGTCAGTTAGATGGCTTGTCTAAGCAATGGCAAAAACAAGTTGAAGAAAATTTCGACGCTGTAGATAAGATGTATAAAGCTTATCAAACAGATCAAATTTTATTAACTGATGAAAGCAGAAAAAGACGAGAAGCTGAAATATTAGATAAAGAAAATGTAGCTAAAGAGTTTCAAAAAAGTAAATTTGGCCCAGATGGTGAATTATTTAAAATGAGAACCAATCTTTTGAAACCGATACAACAAAAGGTTTCAAATGCCGTTGCTGATATCGCCAAATCAAAATATAAAGATTTTGTGTTTGATAAAAGTAGTGAAACTGGAATGATGATTTACGCAAATAGCAGTTATGATTTGAGCAATGAGGTGATACTGAAGATGGGCTATAAAGTAGAAGTTTTAGAAAAAGTAATTGAAAATAAATAAATTATAAATAAATTAAAAATTAAATTAAAAAAAAGATGAAAAAGTTAATTAACGTATTATTTGTTTCTGCAGGGTTAGTTTTATGTTCGAATGTAGTGAATGCACAACAAAAATTTGCTCATATTAATTCAACTGAAATATTGAAATTAATGCCAGAGGTGAAAGCAGCTCAAGTAGTATTAGAGAGTTTTGGTAAAACAAAACAAGCGGATATTGAAAAAATGCAAAATGAATTTAATTCTAAATATGAAGCTGCTATTGCAAAACAAAAAACAATTAGCGAAGCCAATAAAGAAGTGGTAGGTAAAGAATTGCAACAAGCAGATATTGAATTGCAAGACTTGAAAAAAAGAATTAACGAAGCACAAACAAAAGCACAACAAGAGGTTGTAGCTAAAGAAACAGATTTGTTTACGCCAATTCAACAAAAAGCTGAAAGTGCAATCAAAGCTATCGCAAAAGAAAAAGGATATGCTTATGTTTTTGATTTGTCAGTAGCACAAGGTCAACAAGCAGCCGTAATTTATTCTGATGGTGGTGATGATATTACTGCTTTAGTTAAAACAAAATTAGGAATTGTAGCTACTGCTCCAGCAGCTACGCCATTGAAAAAATAGTATTAATTTTCAATAAAAAATTAATTAGCGGTATTGAGTTTTAAAAATTCAATACCGTTTTTTGTATAAATAAAATGAAAAAACAATCGATAGGCGTTTTTGATTCTGGTTTTGGTGGATTAACTGTTTTTAAAGAAATCGCTAAAAAAATGCCGCAATATAATTACATTTATTTAGGAGATAATGCCCGCTCTCCTTATGGCGACTGTGACTTTGAAACGGTATATCAATATACGTTATCTTGTGTAGAATGGCTTTTTGAACAAGGTTGTCAATTGGTTGTTTTGGCTTGTAACACGGCTTCAGCTAAGGCATTGCGCTCTATACAGCAAAATGTTTTGGTAGAAAAATATCCTCACCATCGTGTGTTAGGCGTGATAAGACCTACGGCAGAAATTATAGGAAACTATACCAAAACACAGCATATTGGAATTATGGGCACTCGGGGCACTGTGAAATCAAATTCTTACGCTTTGGAAATCGCTCATTTTTATCCTGATATTAAAGTTTTCCAACAAGCTTGCCCAATGTGGGTTCCTTTAATCGAAAACAATGAACATTTGAGCGACAAAGCAGATGCATACGTTCAAGCTTATATTGACGAATTGCTGATTCAGAACGATAAAATTGATTGTATATTGTTAGCTTGCACACATTATCCATTGCTGATACCAAAAATCAAAAAATATTTACCATCTCACATTTCACTTGTAAGCCAAGGGAGTATCATTGCCAACAGTTTGGCTGATTATTTGAATCGCCATTCGGAAATTGAACAAAACATTGAAACAAAATCAGAAAAGTTGTTTTTTACCACTGGCGATACCTTAAATTTCAATACGCATGCTACTTTGTTTTTTGAAGAAGAGGTGAATGCAAAAAAAGCGATAATTTTGTAGTGATTTTAATGCGATAAAGGTTGATTATATTTACATTTTTGAAATATTAAACCTAAATTTGCAACTCAAATCACACTCATGAGCGATCAGATAAAACACGAATGCGGTATAGCGTATATACGTTTATTAAAACCACTCTCATTCTATCAACAAAAATATGGAACAGCTTTGTTCGGATTGAACAAATTGTATCTGTTGATGGAAAAACAACATAATCGCGGACAAGATGGAGCAGGTATAGCAACGATTAAATTGGATGTTAAGCCTGGTAATAGATACATCAGTCGCCATCGCTCGATGGCTCAAAATGCGGTTGCCGATATTTTTGGGTATGTACAGAATAAATTTGCAGACATTCAAGAGGAAACGCCTGAATTGATGAAAGATGCAGAATGGCTAAAAGAAAACGTGAGCTTTATAGCTGAGGTTTTGTTAGGACATTTGCGTTACGGAACACACGGACAGAACAGTATAGAAAATTGCCATCCGTTCTTGCGTCAAAACAATTGGATGACTAGAAATTTGGTTCTAGCTGGAAATTTCAATATGACCAATGTTGATGAATTGTTAAATCAATTATACGAATTGGGTCAGCATCCAAAAGAAAAAGCAGATACCATTACGGTTTTGGAAAAAATAGGACATTTTTTAGATGAAGAAAATCAAAATCTATTTGATACCTACAAAACACAAGACTACAACAATGTTGAAATCACACATAAAATATCTGAAAATCTTAATATTGCGAATATTTTACGTCGATCGGCAAAAACTTGGGATGGTGGTTATGCCATTGCAGGAATAATTGGTAATGGAGATTCATTTATTTTAAGAGACCCAGCGGGTATTCGCCCTGCATTTTATTATGCCGATGATGAAATTGTGGTGGCAGCTTCAGAACGTCCAGCCATTCAAACAGCTTTTAACATCCAATTAAATAGTGTTAAAGAGATAAAACCTGGACATGCTTTGATTATTAAAAAAGATGGAACGGTTTCAGAAGAAATGTTTAGACAACCTGTTGAACAGAAATCGTGTTCGTTTGAACGCATTTATTTTTCAAGAGGTAGCGACGCAGATATTTATAAGGAAAGAAAACAATTGGGACATTTGCTTTGTGACCAAATTCTTGAAGAGGTGGCTTATGATTTGAAAAACACTGTTTTTTCGTTCATTCCAAACACCGCTGAAATTTCGTTTTTTGGAATGGTAGAAGGTGTAAATAAATATGTAAAGAAAATTCAAAAAGAAGCTTTAATCGAACGTAAAGACAATTTAACCGATACCGAATTGGATGAATTGTTGTCGATTACGCCGAGAGTTGAAAAGTTAGCCATAAAAGATGTAAAATTACGCACATTTATTACGCAAGATGCGGATAGACAAGAAATGGTAGCGCATGTTTACGATACAACTTATGGAATAATTAAAAATCATACCGATACTCTGGTCGCCGTTGATGATTCGATTGTAAGAGGAACTACTTTAAAACAAAGTATCATCAAAATAATTGACCGTTTACATCCTAAAAAGATTGTAATCGTTTCGTCAGCACCTCAAATCCGTTATCCAGATTGTTATGGAATAGATATGAGTAAAATGGGTGAATTTGTGGCTTTTCAAGCAGCCATTGCTTTGTTGAAAGAGCGTAATTTGTATCATATCGTAGATGAGGTGTATCAAAAATGCAAAGCCTCTATTTTGATGCCTAAAGAGCAAATCGAAAATCATGTAAAAGATATTTATGCGCCGTTTAAGCCACAAGAAATTTCGGATAAAATAGCACAAATAATCACTCCAAAAGGAACAGTAGCAGAGGTAAGGGTGATTTATCAAACTTTAGAAAATTTGCATGTAGCTTGCCCAAATCACAAAGGAGATTGGTATTTTTCAGGAAATTATCCAACCCCAGGGGGAAATAAGGTAGTAAACAAAGCCTTTGTAAATTGGGTAGAAGGAAACAATGAAAGAGCTTATTAATTAAGCTCTTTTTTTTGTTAATAGAATTTTAAATAGGTTTTTATAATCAACCAAATCCCAAAAACTAGAATAATAACTCCAGCAGTTTTATTTAGCTTAACCAAAGAATTGTCTTTGATTTTTTCACGCAATTTGCTTGCATAATAGGTTTTTATAAAGTCGATGCTTAATTGAGTAAGCATTGCAATTAATAAGCAGAATAATTTGTCGTAAAAATTATTATTTAGTTTTACAGTGATAATACCACTTACGACTACCCAAAACATTAATGTAGAAGGTGTTAAGAGGCACATTAAAAAACCTTTTAAAAGGTAATTTCGTTTACTTATTTTATAAGTAGGATCTTCTTCAGGGCTTAAAGTTAATTTTGAAAACACATAATAAACACCTACTCCCAACATAAAAACGCCGCCTGCAATTCCTACATATTTATCAAAACTAGATTGGTAGGTTAAAAATTGACTACCAAAAAGAACGATTGTTACTAAAATAACATCACTTAAAATTACGCCAACAGCGATTGAAAAGCCAGCTTTAAAACCTTTTTCGATTGCAGTTTTAATCATTGTAAAGAAAACAGGTCCAGTAAGGAAAGAAGAAATGATTCCCGCCCCTAAACCCAATATTAGTGCTTCTAGCATGTATCAGATTTTAAATTTGTTTGCAAAAATAATAAAAATAAGGGGTTTATTTTGTTAAAACATAAAGAAATGGTAATTTTTAATTAGATAGTACTTTGATAGCTAATTTTTTTTATCTATGTTTAGCGACTAAACAATTTAAAATCTAAATATGAGTGTAGAAAAATTAAAAACAAACTGGGCCCAATTTATTCCATTGGTTACCGTATTCTTTTTTTGGGGTTTCGTGGCAGCAAGCAACGATATTCTTATCCCAGTATTTAAAAATGCTTTTTCTTTAACTGAAAGTCAAGCACAGTTGGTTTCTTTAGCCTTTTATATTGCCTATACAGTTGGTTCATTAATTTATATGGGCATTTCTTATTTGATAGGAACAGATATCGTAAATAAAATTGGGTACAAAAACGGGCTTTCTTTAGGTTTGGGGATATCTGCGATTGGTACGCTTTTGTTTTATCCAGCAGCAAATCTGCATTCATTTCCGCTCATGTTGTCGGGTTTGTTTACGGTAGCTTTAGGCTTTTCTTTACAACAAACGGTAGCCAATCCCTTAGCTATTGCTCTCGGGCCTATTTCAACAGGTTCACAGCGTTTGACCATGGCTGGAGGTATTAATAATTTAGGAACAACGATTGGTCCATTGATTGTAAGTTTTGCAATTTTAGGAACAAGTGTAGGTAAAGAAACTAACATAAGCATTGAAGGTGTTAAAATTCCGTATCTTATTTTAGGTGCAGCATTTTTATTGGTGGCTATTTTGCTTAAATTTTCAGCTTTGCCTGATAAACCAGCTTTGGTGGAGGCTAAAATTGATGAAGATGGAAGTATAAAATCTTCAGCTTTAAAATACCCACAATTGGTTTTGGGTATGATTGCTATCTTTGTTTATGTAGGTGTTGAGGTGTCAACGGCAAGTAATTTACCAAGTTACATGGAACAAAAAATGGGCTTCAAGTTAAATGAAATTGCACCGTATATTTCTCTGTATTGGGCAAGTATGATGATTGGAAGGTGGACAGGTGCGGTAGAGGCATTTACAGATAATGTAGATTTGCAAAAGGTTTTGCGCTTTATCGCTCCATATTTAGCTTTTGGTGTGTTTTTACTTGTTAATCTTTTAGCAAATCATGATTTAGCTCCTTTCTATGTGTATGCGGCAATTATTTTGGTATTGATCATAGCTGACTTTATGAGTCAAGGAAATCCAGCTAAAATGTTGATGATATTTTCGGGTGTAGGTATTGTTGCTTTGCTAATCGGAATGTTTACTTCGGGTATGGTGAGTGTATATGCAATTACCAGTGTAGGTTTGTTTTGCAGTACATTATGGCCTTGTATTTTTACTTTAGCCGTTGCAGGATTGGGAAAAAATACGAGTCAAGGAAGTAGCTTTTTAATCATGATGATTATGGGCGGTGGCATTATAAGTTGGTTGCAAGGGAAGGTGGCTGAAAGCATTGGTATTCAGTATAGCTATGTTGTAGGCGTGTTGTGTTTTGCTTATTTAATTTACTATGCCATTGCTGCAAAAGGTATTTTGAAAAAACAAGGCGTTACCTTTGACGACAAAGTTGCAGGAGGACATTAATTTTAGTAAATAAGTTTCAATCCTCCTTCGATATTTAATCGAGGGAGGATTTTTTTTAAATAGAAATACCTTGAAAAAACAAAGTTTTGATAATATTTATATGAGATTGGCAGCCGATTTGGCTACACGATCGCATTGCGTAAGAGCGCAAGTAGGCGCTGTATTAACTAAAGATACCCGTATTGTTTCTATCGGATACAATGGCCCACCTGCTGGAACACATAATTGCGATGAGGAATGGGGAGAACAGGGCTGTGCTAAAGATAGCAAAGGCAGTTGTTCCTTGGCAATTCATGCAGAGCAAAACGCAATTATCTATGCCATCAAAAATGGCGCTAAAATTGAAGGTTCTACCTTGTACACCACACTCTCACCATGTATTTCCTGTGCGAGGTTGATTTTATCCTCGGGTATAAAAACGGTTTTGTACCAACATTCATACGCTGCTTACAAAGGATTAGACAGTGATGAAGGCGTTGATTTTTTAAAGAAATTTGGTGTAAAAGTGATACTTTTTGAACCTGATTTGTAAAGATTAAACCAAGTACTCGAACAACATTTGGTCTTGATTGATTTCTATAATGTCAAATTTAAACTCTTTCATTTTGTTGAGCAAAGGCAAATAATCTTGTTTGTTTGATAGCTCAATACCCACCAAAGCGGGCCCACTTTCACGTTCTGTTTTTTTGATAAATTCGAAACGAGTGATGTCGTCGTTTGGACCTAAAACTTCGTTTACAAAAAGTTTTAATGCGCCTGGTCTTTGAGGAAAACGAACGATGAAATAATGTTTCAACCCTTCAAAAAGAAGAGATTTTTCTTTTATTTCTTGCATTCGTTCGATATCGTTGTTGCCACCGCTTACAATACAAACTACTTTTTTTCCTTTGATGGTTTCGGCACACAAATCTAGTGCAGCCACAGTGAGGGCACCTGCAGGTTCAGCTACGATGGCCTCTTCGTTGTATAATTTTAAAATGCTTGTACATACTTTTCCTTCGGGAATGAGTAGAATTTCATTAAGCACTTCTTTGCAAATGGGATAAGTAAGTAAACCAACAGATTTTACAGCGGCGCCATCCACAAAACGGTTTATTTCGTCTAATTTTAAAGACTTTCCTGCTTCAAAAGCGGCAGTCATTGAAGGAGCGCCTTCGGGTTCTACACCAATTAAAATAATTTTTTCGTTTACTTCTTTTAGATATTTTCCCGTTCCAGCAGCCAAACCTCCGCCACCAATTGGCATAATTACGACTTCTGTGTCGGGTAGGTCTTTTAAAATTTCAATGCCTACAGTACCTTGCCCTTCGATGATATGATAATTATCGAAAGGAGGGACGAATGTTTTTTGATTTTCTTTGGTGAAAGTTAGCGCTTCTGCCAAACAATCGTCAAAAGTATCGCCCACCAAAACGATGTCTATCCAACCATTTCCAAAGAGTTTTGTTTGGCTTATTTTTTGTTTTGGAGTGATTTCAGGCATAAAAATAGTGCCTTTTATTTTTAGTTTTTCACACGAAAAAGCCACGCCTTGCGCATGATTTCCTGCACTAGCGCATACCACACCTGCTTCCATTTGTGCTTTAGAAAGTTGGCTAATCATGTTGTAAGCGCCTCTTAATTTGTAAGAACGTACCACTTGATTATCTTCTCTTTTTAGATAAATTTCACAAGCGTATTTTTCGGATAAACGCTTGTTTAGTTCCAAATTGGTATGCTTTACTGTGTTTTTGATGCGCTCGTAAGCGCCCATAAAATCAAGGTTGAGTTCGTTTTTCAAGGTCGTATTTTTTATAAAAATTTATTAAGTGCATCTAAATAGGCATTAGCCGATGCTTTTACAATGTCGGTACTGTAACCATAACCTGTATAAATTTTGTCTAAATAATTTACAGTCATATTTACCTTGCTGGTGTCGTTACTTCCACCATGCATGGCTTGAATCGAAAATTCTTTCAGCTCAATAGGTTTGTTGATTATGCTTGAAATGGCATTAATGGTAGCATCTACAGGACCATTTCCAATTGCAGTAGCATCAATTTCTTTGCCATCGTGTTGCAATTTGATATGAGCCGTTGGGCTTTCTTTGTCTCCACAAACAACATGTAAAAGATTAAGTTTATAACCATTTTTGAACGAGTTTTTATCGCCATCACTCATCAACGAAAGCAAATCATCATCGCTAATTTCTTTAAGTTCGTCTGCCATCACAAGAAATTTTTCGTAGGTGTCATCCAAATCTATTTTTTCAATTTCATAGCCTAATCTCTCTAAATGATGTTTTAAAGCATGGCGACCACTTCTGGCTGTTAAAATGATGTCTGCATGGTTTAGTCCTACATCTTCAGGATTGATGATTTCATAATTTTCTCGGTGTTTCAAAAAACCATCTTGGTGAATGCCTGAGCTATGCGCAAAGGCATTTTTACCCACAATGGCTTTGTTGGGTTGCACCGGCATACGCATCATGCGGCTTACCATGGTGCTGATATCCGTAAGTTGTTTGCTATTGATATTGGTGTGAAGATTGAGGTGATGGTGCGTTTTTAAAATCATTGCCACTTCCTCTAGTGAGGTGTTGCCCGCTCTTTCGCCAATTCCGTTGATGGTACATTCTACTTGTCGGGCACCGTTGATAAGACCAGCCATGCTGTTGGCAGTTGCCAAACCTAAGTCGTTGTGGCAATGCACAGAAATGATGGCATTGTCGATGTTTTTTACATTTTCTTTTAGGAAAAGTATTTTTTTTCCGTATTCATCGGGCAAACAATAGCCGTTGGTATCAGGAATGTTGACAACCGTAGCACCAGCAGCGATTACGGCTTCAATCATTTGGGCTAAGAAAATATTATCGGCTCTACCTGCATCTTCGGCATAAAATTCAATGTCTTCTACAAATTTTTTGGCATATTTTACCGCCTCTACGGCTCTTTCCAAAATTTGTTCTCTGGTGCTGTTAAATTTGTATTTGATGTGCATATCCGAAGCACCAATACCTGTATGAATGCGTGGGTGTTTGGCGTATTTTAAGGCTTCGGCTGCCGCGTCGATATCACCTTTGTTGGCTCGAGTGAGCGCACAAATAATTGGGTTGGTGACCGCTTTTGATAACTCTACCACACTTTGAAAATCGCCTGGACTAGAAATTGGAAAACCAGCCTCAATCACATCTACGCCTAACAATTCTAAGGCTTTTGCAATTTTTATTTTTTCTAAGGTGTCGAGTTGACAGCCCGGTACTTGCTCTCCATCTCTCAAGGTGGTATCGAAAATGAAGACTTTATTTTTATCGTGTAGCATAGTTTTATTTGGTGTTTTGATTGGTTAATTTGATTAAGGTTTCGATTACCTTTTCTCCCATTTGTTGCGTACCCAAAATGTTTGATTTTTCGGTGTTCGCATCTGCAATATCGGCGGTTCTGTAACCTTGTTTCAATACTTCTTTTATGGTTTCAATGATTAATAAAGGTTCTTTTTTGAGTCCGAAACTAATTTCTAACAGCAAGGCTGCGGATAGGATAGACGCCAAAGGGTTGGCAATATTTTTACCTGCAATGTCGTGAGCAGAACCGTGGATAGGTTCGTAAAAACCAATGCCTTCGCCCACCGAAGCAGAGGCCAACATGCCCATCGAACCTGCAATTTGTGAGGCTTCATCGGTCAAAATATCCCCAAAAAGATTGGCGGTCAACACCACATCAAATTGTTTTGGGTTTTTAATCAATTGCATTGCTGCATTGTCGATAAATAGATGTTCAAGCGTCACATCAGGATATTGTTTGGCAATTTCTTGAACGGTTTCTCTCCACAAACGAGAGCTTTCCAATACGTTGGCTTTGTCAACAGAGCATACTTTTTTGCTACGCAATTGCGCTGCTTTAAAGGCTTTGTGGGCAATACGTTCTACTTCGTATCGGTGATAAATCATCAAATCAGAGGCGGTATTTTTGTCTTCGGAACGGTATTTTTTGCCAAAATATACATCGCCTGTTAACTCTCTAAAAAACAAAATATCTGTACCTTTCAATATTTCAGGCTTGATGCTTGATGCTTCGAGGAGTTCATCAAACAAAAGAATAGGACGAAGGTTGGCAAACAAGCCGAGTTCTTTTCTAATTTTTAATAAACCTTGTTCAGGTCTCACTTTTAGGCTAGGGTCGTTGTCGTATTTGGCATGACCAACAGCGCCAAACAAAATAGCGTCGGCATTTTGTGCTTTGGTCAAGGTTTCATCAGTCAAAGGATTGCCCGTAGCTTCAATGGCAACATGACCCATCAAGGCATCTTCAAAATCGAATTGATGGTTGAATTGTTTGGCAATTTCCGAGAGTACGGCTTTTCCCCAGTGGGTTACTTCGGGACCTATACCGTCGCCAGAGATGATTAATATATTTTTTTTGATACTCATTTTTATTTAGGAATTTGAATTTTCGAAAGCGATGATGTCTTTTTGTTGGTTGAGAATAAACTCAATATCATCGTATCCATTTATTAAACATGCTTTTTTGTAAGCATTTATTTCAAAGGTTTCTTGTTGCTTGGTATCCGAAATACTTAACGTTTGGTTTTCTAAATCTACAACCAATTGGGTGTTGGCATTTTTATGAATTGCGGCAAAAATTTGGCTCAAAAATTCATCGGATACTTGTATGGGCAATAATCCATTGTTGAGGGCGTTTCCTTTAAAAATATCAGCAAAAAAGCTACTGATGATGACATCAAAACCATAATCTTGCAATGCCCAAGCGGCGTGTTCTCGGCTGCTGCCGCAACCAAAGTTTTTGCCTGCCACCAAAATTTTTCCGCTGTAGGTTGGGTTGTTTAAAACAAAATCGGCTTTTGGTGTTTTGTTGTGGTCGTATCGCCAATCGCAAAACAAATTTTCGCCAAAACCTTCACGTGTGGTGGCTTTCAAAAACCTAGCGGGAATAATTTGGTCGGTGTCAATATTTTCAATCGCTAAGGGAATTGCTGAGGAAGTTAGCTTTGTAAATTTTTTCATTTTTCTTAATAATAAGTGCTTACGTCGGTTATTTTTCCAGTAATGGCCGCCGCTGCTGCGGTTAGTGGGCTTGCCAATAAAGTGCGGGCATTTTGACCTTGGCGGCCTTCAAAATTTCTATTGGAGGTAGAAATACAATATTTCCCTGCTGGGATTTTATCTTCGTTCATACCCAAACAAGCGCTACAACCGGGTTCACGCAATTGAAATCCTGCGGCTTCAAATATTTTGTCTAAGCCTTCGGCGATGGCTTGTTGTTCTACCTGTTTCGAACCAGGAACAATCCAAGCGATTACGTTTTCGGCTTTTTGTTTGCCTTTTACAAATTCGGCTACGCTACGCAAATCTTCCATTCTTGAGTTGGTACACGAGCCAATAAATACATAATCAACAGATTTGCCCAATAAAGAAGTGTTTTCCTCAAATCCCATGTAGTTTAAGGCTTTTTGGTAAGAGGCTTGTTCGGATTGAGGTTGGCTGTTTAAAGTTGGAATGGTTTCGCTTACGCCCATGCCCATTC
>JAIEMU010000214.1 GCA_019751895.1 Sphingobacteriaceae bacterium
AAAAATAATCAAATACAAAAAAACATTGCTCAATTAAATTACAAAATAGCCATTAGCAACAGTATCAATCCTCGGATACCGAGTTCATTGCAAGCCATCAACAACACTCAATTACAAGCTAATTTTTTGCCTGGCGAAGCGTTTGGTTTGCCAAAAGGCAGTTTCAAAGAAATTACAATTGGACAAAAATACAACACAACCTTAAATATTCAACCTCAATTTGACCTTATAAATATTGCGAATATAGCACAAATAAAAAGCGCCAAAATCAATACAGATTTAACCGAGAATCAAAACAAAATTTCAGAAAGAGCGATTTACGAAAAAATCAATCTCATCTATTTCAATATTCTTAATTTAAATGCGCAGAAAGAAATTTTGATTGAAAACATTTCATTGGCAACTAAGATTGTAGCACTAACAAACGACAAATACAAAGAAGGAATAAGCAGAAAGCAAGACCTTAACGAAGCAAATGTCAATTTGATTTCGTTGCAAGATAAGCTTGAACAGGTTGAATTAAATTTAAACATTCAATACGGAAATCTTGATTTAATTCTTGAAAACGAGAGCAAAACGTTATTAATTGAAAACATTTGGAACTACGAAACCCTGAGCGAAGTAGCGCAAAGTGATAAAATGCTAGAAACTGAAAATAGCATCTTGCAACTAAAACTCGCCGAGCAAGAATACAAAACATTGAAATTCCAAAATATCCCCACTTTATCATTTATCTCTTCCTTCAATTGGCAGAACCTAAACCAAGAACAATATTTGTTTAGCAACAGCAATTGGAACAGCTTTAATTTTGTGGGTTTGAGATTAAATTGGGATTTGCCAACAACCGTTCAAAAGGTATCTGCATTGAAAAACAAAGCGCTACAAATACAAATACTAAAAAACAACTTAAAACACAACGAGCTTGAAGTGAAAAACACCAAGAAACAACTCTTTTTAGAATATCAAAAAGTGGTGAAACAAAGTGCAAATTTCAAACTGATTTACGAATTAAAAAAAGACAATTACCTCAAAAACTACAACCAATACCAAGAAGGAATTATAGCTTTAGATAAAATAATTTTGTCTCAAAACGAAACGCTAAACAGTAAGCTAAACCTAGCCGCATCACTAGCAAATGTAGGGTACAATAAATACAAAATGTCAATAAATAATATCTATTAATATGAAAAAAATTATAAACATGTTTGCAATTAGCTGTTTTTTGATAGCTTCATGCAATCATTCAGAAGAAAAAAAAGCAATAAAAAAAGATATAAAAGAATTGGTATTCGCCTCAGGCGAATTAACTTGGGACAACACCTACAAACTAACGGCGCAAACAGAAGGTGTACTTAAACAAGTAAATTTTGAAGTTGGCGACCTCGTAAACAAAGACCAAACATTGGCAACGATAGACAACAAAACCAATGAATTGAATGAAAGCAATACGAATCAACAATTTGAAATTGCAAACATCAATCAATCTGAAAAGTCTCCATTTTTACAACAATTAAATCAAAATATCACTTACGCTGAAAACAAACTCAAACAAGATAAAATGCAATTGGAACGCTACGAAAGATTGCTAAAAAATGAAAGCATTGCAAAAGTAGAATATGAGAATATGGCATTGACCATGCAAAATAGTCTTTCACAATACAATGCACTTAAAAAACAATACGCACAAATTCAACAGCAAGCAAAACAACAATACATCAATTCAAAAACACAACTCAGCAACAATACGATCGTAAAAAAATACAACCAAATACAAGCTACTGAGCAAGGAACGGTAATTGAAAAATTGAAATCTAATGGCGATTATGTAAAAAAAGGAGATGTTATCGCAACAATTGCGAACAACAAGCAAATAAAAATTTTATTAAACATCGACGAAAACAATATCGAAAAAATAAAGCTTGGACAAACTACTTACATCAAACTCAACACCAACAAAAACAAAGTTTTAGAAGGAGAAATCACAGAAATACAATCTTCTTTCGACACAAAAACACAATCCTTTCTTTGCACTGCAACGTTAAAAACGCCCTTACAAAAATCATTATACGGAACCCCACTAGAAGCAAATATATTAGTGGGAGAGAAAAAAAACACATTGCTGATTCCTAGAAATTACTTAGGCTTTGGCAACAAAGTAAATATTAAAGGCCGAAAAGAACCTTCAATCATCAAAACAGGAATTATCTCATCCGACTATGTAGAAGTATTATCAGGACTAAACGAAAACGATATTATTCTTCCCATAAAACCTTAAAAATGAATATAAACACAAAAATTGCTCAAACATACGTTGTTTCAAACAAGAAACTAACTGCCGTAGCTGTATTGGGTGTTTTGTTAGGCATGTCGGTTTATATTTTTATGAATTGCATGCTCGTTGGTTTCGATAAAAGTTCAAATTCTTCTATTTTTAAATCCACAGCACACATTAGGATTTACAAAGACGATGAAATTTGCGAGGTCATTCCAAAAGAAACTGATGAAACATTTTTAATTGTGAACCCAAAAACTGTTCCGAACAAAAACACAATTTTAAATCCTAAAATGATTTGCGAACTCATTCAAAAAGAAAAAGGGGTAAAAATCGTTACGCCACAAGTTAGCAGCTCTGTGTTTTACAACAATGGAAAATCTCAAATAGCAGGTTTGGCTGTGGGCATCAAACCTGACGAAGCCAACAATATGTTTGACATTAAGTCTTTTATAGTTGAGGGGAATTTTAATAATTTGAAATTAACACAAAATGGAATCATTATCGGTAGCGGAATAGCCTCCAAAATGAATCTTTCTATCAACGACAATATAAATTTAACTTCCACAAAAAGCACAAACAAAACATTTAAAGTAATTGGTATTTTTAAAACCAACAACAATGCCATCGATAAAAGCAAAGCCTACATCAACATTCGCTCGGCGCAAGAACTTTTGCAAGAAAACGACAACTTTATAAGCGACATCAATGTAAGTGTATTAAAACCTGATGATGCAGAAAAAATATCCAAAAAACTAACCATCATTACTGGCTACAAAGCTGAAAGTTGGTCGAAGGCGAATGAAAGCTTAATGGCGGCATTTAAAATGCGCAAAATTGTAATCACTTTTGTGTCCTTCACCATCTTATTGGTAGCAGGCTTTGGCATTTACAACATCTTAAACATGACCATCAGTCAAAAAATCAACGACATAGCTATTCTCAAGGCTATCGGGTTTAAAGGCAAAGATGTGGTGCAGATTTTTGTTACGCAAGCCATCACCATTGGCTGTATAGGCGTAGTAGGAGGCATTATTGCTGCCATTATACTTATCACAATTTTAAAAAACGTGTACATCGGTGGAGATTTAGGTTACTTTCCTATCGATTACGAATTTCTTGAATTTTTGCAAGGCATCGCAATTGGCTTTGTCATTACATTTTTGGCGGGTTACATCCCTGCCAAAAAGGCCGCTAATATCGACCCAGTTAGTATCTTTAGAAAATAAAAATGAGCACCGTATTAAAAACCGAAAATATCGATAAATTTTTTTATAGTCCTGTTGAATTTCAGGTACTCAAAAAAATACAACTTGAAGCCAAGAAAGGCGAGTTTTTAACCATGGTAGGGAAGTCTGGTTGTGGAAAATCTACGCTGCTATACATTTTATCAACTATGGATACCGATTACAAAGGAAATTTATACTTAGATAATCAGCTGGTGACGGGACTCTCAACAGATGAATTGGCGAAATTAAGAAACGAAAAAATAGGTTTTGTATTTCAATTTCACTACCTACTTCCCGAGTTTACTTGTTTGCAAAATGTGATGATTCCAGCTTTAAAATTAGGCAAATACAGCGAAAAAGAAATCGAAGAAAAAGCCTACCAAAAGCTAGAAATATTAGGTGTTAAAGATCAAGCCTTAAAATTATCCAGCAAACTTTCGGGAGGTCAACAGCAAAGAGTTGCCATTGCAAGAGCGCTCATCAACGACCCATTAATTATTATGGGGGATGAACCAACAGGGAATTTAGATAGCAAAAACACAAATATGGTGTTTGATATTTTTCAAAACCTTACCCAAAATTTTGGGCAAACCATAATCGCCGTAACTCACGATGAAGAGTTTTCTCGCAAAAGCGACAGAATTATTGAAATGATAGACGGACAAATTCATTAAATAATTACCAACGCTGTTGGAAAAATCTTACAATCAAATAAATATATTTATTACCTTTACCAAATGAAATCAATAATCAAAAAATACGCATCAAATACAGTTTTTATAGCCCTTATCATTGCTTTATTATTTGTTCCTGATGCAAAAGCCCTTGTAATTCAAGGCTTAATGAAGGTAGGTTTTTTTAGTCCAAACTTAAAAACCAAACCAATAACAATTGACGACGACATTACTTTTAAAAATGCCAAAGGCGAAGTACTTAGTTTAAATTCCTTAAAAGATAAAGTGGTTTTTGTGAACTTTTGGGCTACTTGGTGCGGTCCATGCGTAGGCGAAATGCCTTCTATAAACGAATTTTACAATAGATTTAAAAACGACCCAAAAGTGGCTTTTGTTTTTGTTGATGCGGATAGCGATTTACCTAAATCGCAAGGTTTTTTAGATAAAAAAGGATATGCTTTCCCTTTATACAAACTAAATAGCAACATTTCAACCGACTTATATAAAGGCATTTTACCTACCACTTTTGTATTAAACAAAGAAGGGACGGTTGTGTTTAGAGAAGAAGGCGCTGCGGATTATTCGACCGAAAGATTTGCGAATTTCATTAATGCTTTAAAAGACTAACAAAATGCAAGAGCCTTTTGATATTGAAGTAGGAAACCAAAGTTATGCCGTTTTTCCTGAAGGAAATGACATTTATACCATTTTTAAGAATGGGAAAGAGTATATTCAAATACAAAAAGATACCACTCAAATTTGGCTAAAATTAGACTACAAAACCGAAATGCCTATTTTTGAAGAGGACGAAGAAGTTGAGGCAATTGGCGCTCAAATTTTAGCTTATACTCCTGAAGAAGAAGACGAGGAAGAAGAATTGTAGCTAAAAATTAACCCGCCCAACTTTCTCTATCCAAACTGCGGTAATTAATGGCTTCTGCCAAGTGGCTGATTTCTATTTTCTCGCTTCCATCCAAATCGGCGATGGTTCGAGCTACTTTCAAGATTCTATCATAAGCTCTCGCCGAAAGTCCTAATTTTTCCATTGCTTGTTTAATTAAAACTTGTCCTTGCTCATTTATTTCACAAATGTTGCGTACCATATTTGGGCTCATCTGTGCGTTTGAATGCAATTCTTCTTTGTCCGAAAACCTCAATTCTTGGATTTTTCTAGCATTGATAACTCTTTCTCGTATCAATTCGCTTTTTTCGGTTGCTCTTTGCGAAGATAATTCTGAAAAATTTACGGGCGTAACCTCCACATGCAAATCAATTCTATCTAACAAAGGTCCTGATATTTTACTTAAATATTTTTGCACTACTCCTGGTGCGCAAACACATTCTTTTTCAGGATGATTATAAAAACCACAAGGGCAAGGGTTCATCGAAGCAACCAACATAAAACTTGCTGGATATTCTACAGAAAATTTGGCTCTCGAAATCGACACTTTTCTATCCTCTAAGGGCTGTCTCATTACTTCCAACACGGAACGTTTAAACTCTGGCAACTCATCTAAAAACAAAACTCCATTGTGAGAAAGCGAAATTTCACCAGGTTGAGGATTGATGCCGCCACCTACCAAGGCAACATCCGAAATGGTGTGGTGTGGGGAGCGAAAAGGGCGCTCGGTCATCAAAGCATTGGCTGCCGACAATTTACCTGCCACCGAATGGATTTTAGTGGTTTCAAGAGCTTCTTGCAAATTTAAGGGCGGTAAAATAGTTGGCAATCGCTTTGCCAACATCGTTTTACCTGCTCCTGGTGGCCCAATCAAAATAACGTTATGCCCTCCAGCAGCGGCTATCTCCAAAGCTCTTTTGATGTTTTCTTGTCCTTTTACATCACTAAAATCTTGCTCATAATTATTAATATGCTTAAAAAACTCCTCTCTAGTATTGACTTCGATAGGTTTAGGTTTTGTTCTTTTTTTATCAAAAAAATCAATTACATCCCCTAAATTATTTACACCATAAACCTGTATATCATTTACAATACCTGCCTCTCGGGCATTGTCATTAGGCAAAATAAACCCTTTAAAACCTTCTTTACGTGCTTGTATCGCAATAGGCAAAGCTCCTTTGATTGGTTTTACACAACCATCTAAAGACAACTCACCCATGATAAAATATGCACCCAACTCATCCGCATCTATTTGATGCGATGCTGCCAATATACCTATCGCAATAGGCAAATCATAAGCTGAACCTTCTTTTCTAATATCCGCTGGCGCTAAATTGACAACTATTTTTTGTCTCGGCATTTTGAAACCACTGGCGTGAATAGCTGTCTCTACACGTTGCAAACTTTCTTTTACGGCATTGTCGGGCAAACCAACCATGTAATATTTATTCCCTGCGCTTACACTTACCTCTATCGTAATTGTGAGCGCATCCACACCGTAAACTGAACTTCCGTAGGTTTTTACTAACATACCCTAAATTTAGGGAATGATAAAAGCAAAAACAAAAAAAACACGAAAACAATTTTGCTTTCGTGTTCAATAGGTTATAAACAATAAATATTATTTCCCAAAAGGCATTTTAGGCATGCCTTGCATTAATTTGGCTGCTGCTGCTGGATTTGAGAATTGCTTCATCATTTTGCGCATATCATCAAACTGTTTCATCAATTTATTTACATCTTCCATTTTCGTGCCAGAGCCTTTAGCTATGCGTAAACGGCGACTTTGTTGTATCTTATCTGGATTTGCTTTTTCGTAAGGAGTCATCGATTGAATGATGGTTTCTACAACTTTAAAAGCATCATCTTGAACATCTACGTTTTTCATCATCTTGCCTGCACCAGGTATCATACCCACCAAATCCTTCATATTCCCCATTTTTTTGATTTGTTGAATTTGCGCATAAAAATCGTTGAAATCAAACGTGTTCTTTCTGATTTTCTTTTGCATTTCGGCGGCGGCCTTTTCGTCAAATTGCTGTTGCGCTCTTTCTACCAAAGATACCACATCACCCATACCCAAGATACGAGACGCCATTCTATCTGGATGAAAAACGTCTAACGCTTCCATTTTTTCACCTGTACCTACAAATTTAATCGGTTTGTTTACCACCGATTTTATCGATAAAGCCGCTCCACCTCTGGTATCTCCATCCAATTTGGTAAGCACCACGCCTGTAAAGTCCAATCTGTCATTAAATACCTTCGCCGTATTCACCGCATCTTGTCCCGTCATGGCATCCACCACAAATAAAATTTCATGTGGTTGTGTTTTTGCTTTCACCTCCGAAATCTCGTTCATCAAACTTTCGTCAATCGACAAACGACCTGCAGTATCAATAATAATTACGTTATTGTTGTTTTTCTTTCCTTCGGCAATACCTTCTAAAGCAATGGCGATAGGGTCTTTTGAAGTTGTATTTGCATACACAGGTACCCCAATTTGAGTGCCCAATATTTGCAATTGATCTACTGCCGCAGGACGATACACGTCTCCTGCTACCATCAATGGTTTTTTGCCTTTATTTTTTAAATAGTTGGCTAATTTTCCTGTAAAAGTTGTTTTACCAGCTCCATTTAATCCCGCTATTAAGATAATCGTAGGGTTCTGTTTCAAGTCTAACTCCGTAGCTTGTCCACCCATCAAGGCCGACAGCTCGTCGTTCATTATTTTTGTCAACAACTGTCCTGGAGAAATCGCCTTCAACACATTGGCGCCAATCGCTTTTTCTTTTACTGAATCTGTAAATGTTTTAGCGGTTTTAAAGTTCACGTCGGCATCTAACAATGCTTTGCGAATTTCTTTCATGGTTTCGGCGACATTGATTTCTGTAATATTGCCTTGACCTTTTAAAACTTTAAATGCTCTATCTAATTTTTCTTGTAAGTTTGCGAACATGATGCTTAATAAATGAAATAATTATGAAATGCAAAGGTATTAATTTTGCGTGAAACACTTGTCAGATATTAGATTAAAAAAAAATCATTGGTTATGCAACTTTTTTAATTATACAGAGTCTATTGAGTTACATTAACTAAAACTATGAAAAAATACATCTCTTTTTTGCTTCTATCTTTTTTGTTTTCAAACCAAGTCAACGCACAAGATACCTCAAGAAAAATACTTGCAACTAGAACCATTTCAAGCCCAAAAATTGACGCGATACTAGACGATAAAGTCTGGCAAAACGTACCCATCGCTACTGATTTCATCGAACACAGACCCAACTTCGGCAAAAAAGAAGCCTATGAAAAACGCACCGAAGTAAAAATATTATACGACAATAGCGCTATTTACGTTGCTGCTCAAATGTACGACAAGCCTGATAGTGTTGTGCATGAAATGGTTGCTAGAGACAATATTGGCAATGCTGATTTTATTGGTATTACCTTCGATACTTTTTTGGATAAAATAAATGGCTATGGATTTTATGTTACGGCTGCTGGTGTGCAATTCGACGCAAAATATTCAAATAATGGAAATAATAGTGAAGATGCTAATTGGAGCGCTGTATGGGAAAGCAGTGCAAAATTGAACGAAAATGGTTGGGCTGTAGAAATGAGAATACCTTACTCGGCTCTTCGTTTTTCAAGTAAAGAAATTCAAAATTGGGGTTTAAATATTACTCGCAAAAGAACGGGTGTTAACTATCAATCCATGTGGAATCCCGTTGACCCTCGTGTAAATGGTTTTATCAATCAAGAAGGCGTACTTGATGGATTAAAAAACATAAAAGCGCCATTGAGATTGTCTTTTTTGCCTTACTTATCTTCCGCATATAGTCATTATCCTTACAACAAACCTGATGTTAAAAACACCACATTTAACCTAAATGGCGGTATGGATGTGAAATATGGTATTGATCAAAGTTTTACTTTGGATATGACCTTAATCCCTGATTTTGGGCAAGTCCGTTCCGACAATAAAATACTAAATTTAACTCCTTTTGAGGTTCGATTTGACGAAAATAGACCTTTTTTTACAGAAGGTACAGAGTTATTTAACTTAGGTGATTTATTTTATTCTAGAAGAATTGGTATTTCTCCAAAATATTTCAAAGATATCAATCCGCAACTTAAAGAAGGAGAGAAAATTCAAAAAGAACCCACAGAGGCAAAAATTTTAAATGCGACTAAAATTTCAGGGCGCACCAAAAATGGATTGGGTATTGGACTTTTTAATTCAATTACAGCAAATATGTTTAGCGAAGTGGTTGATGCGAATGGTAACATCCGAGAAATTAATAGCCAACCTCTTACCAACTATAATGTTTTAGTATTTGACCAAACTTTAAAAAACAATAGCGCTATTAGTTTCATAAACACCAACGTAACCCGAGAAGGGGAGTCTTATGATGCCAATGTGAATGCTTTTCTTTTTAAACTAAACGATAAAAAAAACACATACTATGTAAATGGTAGTGGGAAAATGAGCTTGATTACAAAAGAAAATAATTCTATTCAACAAGGTTTTAGTTATGAAATTACATCAGGCAAAAAAAGTGGTAACTTTATTTGGAACATAAGTCAAAAATTATCAGATAGGAAATTTGACCCTTCCGATATGGGTTTTTACACCAACAATAATTTCTTTGATCAAGGTTTAAGTTTACAATATTCTACTTACAAACCCAATAAAGTGTTTAACGCTTTAGAAGGCTGGTACAATTTTACACATTCTAGCAGGTTTCAAGCTTTCGATTTTCAACAAGTAAGTATGGATGGTGGCGTTTGGATGCAATTAAAAAACTTTGACCAAGGAAATGTCAACTTTGAATGGACATCGGCAGGAAATGATTTTTACGAATCAAGGAATGGTAATGTTTATAAATCTCCGTCTGTTTTAGGTTTGTTTTTTAATTTCAGTAAAAACAGAGCAAAGGCTTACAATTACGGCGGCAATCTTTCCATCTCTTATCAAAATATGTTCAATGGCGTAAGGCACAACGCTTATTTTTATCAAAATTTGCGCTTAAATGACAAAATAGCCTTAGGTTTAGATTTGCGCTACACACCGCAATATAACTATGTAAACTGGCTTACTTCGCTCAACAACACATCAATATTCTCGGCGTATGACCGTCATACCGTTGAAAATAGTGCGGATATAAAATATAGTTTCAGCAACAAAATGGAAATCATGGGTAGGATGAGACATTATTGGAGCGACAGAAGAAATAATGCGTTCTACATTTTAAAAAATTCAGGAGACTTAGACGCATATACAGGCGAACCTATACTCAACAAAGATAAAAACTACAATGTGTTCAACATCGACTTGGTTTATACCTGGCGCTTTGCATTAGGTAGCGAACTAAACATAACTTATAAAAATGCGGCTGAAACACACGAAAAATTCTTCACTAAACAGTATGCCCAAAACTTGGATAATATTTGGAATGCAGCGCACAACAATAGCCTCGCCATCAAATTATTATATTTTATCGACTATTTAGATTTAAAGAAAAAAGTTTAACGAGCAATAGAAAACGATAAACCTAAGGCTAGCATTTGACTTGCCTGAATTTTTTTGTCTGTGTTTTCGTCATAAAAAACGACGCCTGTAATCGAAACATGAATATGTTTATTAACCTTGGCTACCAAATTTACATCCAAGCGGTGGTCTATCTGATCCAATTCTTGATAAGGAATAAACATACTGTACTTTGCTTTTAAAACCATGTTTTTAGCAATTTCCTTGTCAAAATTTGAAACTACCTGAAAAGCTAAATCATTTCTAAAACGCTTGCCCCTTGGAACACCAAAGTTTTTTTCATTCGTTTTATAAATCGTTGTATCCAAAACAAAAGTTTGACGGGCTGTACCCGTACCAATTCGGGTTAAAAAATAAGGCGTAGTTTTATGCTCAAAACCGAAAGATTCGGTCAAATAACCTGGCGACATAAACCTAGAAATTAACGTTTCTTTTTCAGGACCTTTAGATAAATCGCTATAAGTATAGCCGTTTGAAAATTGAGACTCAAAGTTTATCGAACCGAAAAAATACCATCTTCTTGAAAGTTGAATAGCTGCTTTGTTATCGAAATAAATCCTATCAACAGTTTTTTTTGTCAGTTGGTTTTTATTCTGCATTTTTCCATATTGCAAAATCAATTCACTAACATAGTTATAATGCAAATAATTATACTCCGATTTATGGTGTATTTTTGCGCCAAAGGCTAAAGAATTAACCCCGCCCGCCTTCCAATTATTGGTAAAAGCTGCCTGATTGATGTCAAACAAAATATTAGATTGATGTCGCCAATAATTTACACGCCCAGATAGAATAATTGGCGTATTCATCACAGGTTTATAAGTTAGAAAGCCAGTGCGAATGGGTAAAGGATTATGTTTTAAATTTAATTTAAAACGCCTCAAATCAATATTCAAGCTGTCTTTGTTTTGCGCTTGTAAAGCAAAACAAAGACAATTTAAACAAATAAAAATGAGAACTTTTTTCATGTTGAATAACTAACATAAGTTACAATCAACTTAATAAGTATAGTAAGGTGCTATCATTAAATACACCACCACACCTGTTACGGCAACATATAACCATAAAGGAAAAGTGATTTTCGCAATTTTTTTATGCTTATCAAACTGCAAAGAGAGTGCTTTTACGTAAGTAATCATTACCAAAGGTAAAATTACAATTGATAATAAAATATGGCTCGCCAAAATGAAAAAATAAATATATTTAATCATACCCTCCCCACCAAACTTTGTAGAAGGTGTTGTAATGTGATAAGCAATGTATAAAACCAAAAACAAAAGCGAACATAAGATGGCTAATTTCATCAATCGCTCGTGTAATACTCGATTTTTATTTTTAATTGCAACCACAGCAACCACTAATAAAATAGCCGTTATAGCATTTAAAGTTGCATAAATTGGTGGTAAAAAATGTAAAGGTTTAGCACCTGGAATTTTAATAAAAAACAAAGCCGCTACAGCTACAGGTATAAAAATAGATAATAAAACTATCCATTTGTTGAATTTTTGTGTGTCTTGAATATTGCTCATTTGTTCTAAAATTATCGTCCGTCTTTAATATTTCTCAGTTCTTCAGTAATTAAAACCTTTATTTCATCATTTAATTTATCAATCGCTTCTTTACGCATACAATCGTAATAGCCCCTAATTCTTCTTTTCGAATCGACCAAAACAAATTTATTACTATGAATAAAAAAAGGTTCTTTGTCAATTTTAGTTGCATCTAAAAGCAACCCATTTTGAACCAAATTGTATATAGACTTTTCGTCTCCTGTTAATAAATTCCATTTAGGAGCCACTGATTTAATGCTTTTCGCATATTTATTCAGTAATTGTCCTTTGTCGTTTTTAGGATTAATGGTTACGCTTAATAAACTCACCATTTTATTTTGACTATATATTTCAGAAAAAAAATGCATTGCCTTGTTGGCTTGTTGGATTGCAAACCCCGTTTCGGTTGTATAAAACAAACCAAATACCATTACTTTATTGGTGAAATTTGAAAAAGATATTTGCTCTTGATTTTGATTAAGTAAATTAAAATCAGCGATGTTGTGGTAAATGGTGTCGGGTATTTTTTTTCCTCTTTTGGTATGAAAGGTATTAGAAACAATTTTTTTTCCGAAAATTGGCAATGTTTTGTATCTGTTTTTTCCGTTTTCACGGAGTAAATAATACAAAAATCCTGGTAAGGCTAAAATAGTTACCAGGATTAAAATTTTCTTAAATTTAATTGGCTTCATCTAGTGACTAGGCATTTGTAAATTTAAATATCCACCTTCAATAAACATTAAAACGATGAAATAAATAATGAAAATAAATGAAATAGAAAGAGATAATTGCAATCCCAGTTTTTCATATTTCAAATGCATAAAATAAGCAACAATGTAAAAGGCTTTTACAAGCGTTAAAACGATGTAAATTGTGTTGCCAATCAATATTTCGTGTGAACCTAAATATCCTTTTGGCTTAACCCATAAAGCAACTATAAATTCGATAACGGTAATCAGTAAAAGAATTCCAAATACTTTCCATATTTTACCTACGCTCATACTTGCGTGTTCATCATGCGAATGATCTTCTGTTGAATGTGTGTGTTGTGACATATTTTCTAAATTTCTTAATTTAAACTAATTCCTATTAATAATTATACCAAGTAAAAGAATGTAAATACAAACACCCATACTAAATCCACAAAGTGCCAGTATAAACCTACTTTTTCTACCATTAAGTAATGACCTCTTTTTTCAAAAGTTCCATTTATGGTCATAATTAAAATAATGATATTGATGACCACACCACTAAATACGTGGAAACCATGGAAACCTGTAATGGTGAAAAACAAATTAGCAAACTGTTGTGCAGAAACAACAGAAACAGATGCTGGGTTGATGAAAAACTTTTCTAATTCGGCTTGCGCTGGAATTTCTCCCCACCAAAATCCTTGGTGATGTAAGTGTGACCACTCAATTGCTTGACAACCTAAAAACATAAAACCACCAATAATGGTAGCAATCATCCAACCAATTACCTCTTTTTTTGATTTTCTATGACCTGCTTCAACAGCTAAAACCATTGTAACTGAACTCATAATCAAAATAAAAGTCATAATACCCACAAAAACTAACGGAGCACCATGATCCGTGATACCAGGTATCGATTGGAAAACTTTATCTGGCGAAGGCCAAGATACTTTCGAAAAGCGTTGAGCACCGTAATAAACTAACAATGCTGAAAATGTAAATGCGTCTGATAACAGAAAAAACCACATCATTAACTTTCCATATTCCGCTGCAAAAGGAGACTTTCCTCCAGACCAAGGGGTGTTTTTAATTTCGTCTAATTTTGATATTGAATCCATTTTAATATATTATGTTATTGTTTTAAAGTTCTAACTATTCAAAAGTAAAAAAACATATAGATATATCCATAAAATATCTATAAAATGCCAAAAAATTGATGCGATTTGTAAACGAAACATCAATTTATCTTGACTAACAGGTTTAAATGCCCCAAAAATGCAATTTAAAATTACACCTAATCCTCCTACAATATGTAGTAAATGTAAAGCAGAAACGACATATATAAAAGAAATTGCTGCGTTATTGTTAATTAATGTAGCGCCAGTGCGGTACAAACTGCCCCAAGCCATAAATTGCATGTAACCAAAAACAATTCCTAATACAAAAGTAAGTATAAGTAATACTTTCTGATAACTTAAATTACTTTGTTTGACTAATCTTTTTGCGAGGAACAAACATAGACTACTTAGTATCAAAATTACGGTGCTAAACAAAAAAGCATCTGGCAAAACCAATCCATGTCCCTTACCTTTTGAGGCCGAAAATATAATGTAGTAACTCGTAAATCCACCAAACATAATGGTTGACGAAGCTACAAACAACCATACAACAAAACGTTTAGCCTTCGCTGAAGGCGTATTTATAAAGCTTAATTCTGACAACTCTTTTTCCATTCTCTTATTTTTTAATAAAATCAAATAACAATGCTAATTGTACGATTGGCAAGTAAAAGAAAGAGCAAAACATCGCTTTTCTAGCACTTGACAAATCCATTTTGACAAATAATTGATACGCATAAAAAGAAAAAAATATTCCTGAAACAACGGAAATTCCTCCTAAATAATAGCCTCCAAATCCATAAAATATAGGCAGTAAACTTACGGGTATCAAAATTAAAGTACTTAATAATATAGCAAAAGCACTAAATTTATCTTTTTTAGTAGTTAAAAGCAATCTGAATCCAGCTTTTTTATAATCCTCATCTAATACCCAAGCTATTGCCCAAAAATGCGGAAACTGCCATATAAATTGAATTAAAAACAAAACAATTGCAATTAAATCAATTTTCCCATGCGCTGCAACATAACCAATAAGCGGTGGTAAAGCACCTGGAATAGCCCCAACAAAAACGGCTGCTGGCGATTTGCGTTTTAATGGCGTATAGGCAAATGCATATAAAAATATAGAAAAAACAGCCAAAAGACCAGTTTCAATATTTAATTTCCCTAAAATCCAAGTACCTAACATCCCCATCACAATACCTGAAACAACGCCTTGACCGGTTGTCATTCTACCAATAGGCATCGGCCTGTCTTTGGTTCTTGTCATCAATTTATCTAAATCAACTTCAATCACTTCATTAAAACAATTGGCTGCTGAAGTAACTAAAAAGCCTCCTGCTACCAACATCCAAAAACTAAACCACTTAATACCTTCGCCATCATTTAATGCCCCTATTAAAAAAGAAATAGAAGCAGAAAAAACAACCAAAAAGGTTAATCTGAATTTAATAAGTTTAGAAAAATCTGATAAAAACTGTTTCAATTAATTTGAATAATAGGTTTGTAAATTACGATTAACAACTAATAGTAAATAAAATTGCGAACAAAAAAGCAAAGTAGAAATTAAAATATGCACCGCTTGTGCAGCAGGTGGTAATGCAAAATACGACATAACAATACCTGTTAACAATTGAACACATATCAACAATAAAACAAGTTTAGAAAATTTAGTAGGCAAGGAGTGCGCAGTAAATTTATCTTTTATCAATTTATATACCCAAAGATTGATTGCGGTTACAACCAATGCTAAATCTCTATGGTAGTTAAATAAATCTCCTACTTTAGTAATCCAAGTATTTCGTTCTTGAAAATTAAAATTTCGAGCTACATTATCAATCATTTCTCTCACCTCAGTACCTATTACAATCTGAAAAATAGTAATTGCAAATGAAATAAGTACAAAAAATATTAAACGCTTCTGTTTTTCTAAAGCAACATCACTGCTATCGATAATTTGTTTTGCAAAATGATAGGTATAAATAGAAATCGCTAAGATAAGTAAGGCCAACAGCATATGAATGGTTACAATCCACTGCGTTAAATTAGTTGAAACAACAATTGAACCTAGCCATGCTTGATAAACAACCACAAAAATATTTAAAACAGAAAGAATATAAATACGTTTAGATTGTGAACGAAAAGAAAATGAATAAATAGCCGTTGTTAATAAAAAAACTCCAGTTACAGCTCCTACAAGTCTATTTAAGTATTCAGTCCAAGTTTTCAATGCATTGAAATCTTCAGGTATCAAAATAGATTTATCATTTCTAATGTCATTAGCAAGCGAATTTCTACCTATTTTATCTAAAAAATCAGCAAACTTATTGTTCTTTTTAACACGTTGTTCAACGTATTTTAATTTATAATCAGCTGGTAATTGGTCTAATGATGTTGGTGGAATATATTGATCAAAACATTTTGGCCAATCAGGACACCCCATGCCTGCACCAGTTGTACGTACCAAAGCACCTGCCAAAATAACAACCAATGTTACTATAATGGTAATGAAATTTAACTTAATAAAAGTTTTTTGGGCTTTAGAAATCACGTATCTATTGATTAAAAAAATTAAAGCTTGGTTTATATACAAAAATATCGGTTATCAATCTTACATAAAAGCAAAATTGACAACCGAATATTAAAATACGTATGATTAATCTTCTACTCTATTATTTTGTTTGTTCCAATTCTTTTGAATTTCTTCAGCTTCTGAATTTCCTTCGAAATCATGTGCTAAATTAGACTCCATTGTTTGAGAAAAAGGAACAGTTTGAGGGATAAAATCTTCTTTTGCACCAGGCTTACTATAATCATAAGGCCAACGGTAAACAGTTGGAATTTCACCAGCCCAGTTTCCGTGAATATGCTCCACAGGAGTAGTCCATTCTAATGTATTGGCATCCCATGGATTTTCAGTTGCTTTTTTACCTTTAAAGATAGAATAGAAAAAGTTGAATAAAAACGCTACTTGAGCTAAAGCTCCCAAAATTGCTGCCCATGTTACAAAAACATTAACGGTAAGCCATTTTTGCATAAATTCAAACTCAGTAAAAGCATAATATCTACGAGGCACCCCGTCTAAACCTAAAAAGTGTAATGGAAAAAATACTAAATATGCAGAAATGAAAGTTAACCAGAAGTGTAAATAACCTAATTTTGCATTCATCATTCTACCAAACATCTTTGGAAACCAATGATAAACACCCGACAACATACCAAAAATAGCAGCTGAACCCATCACCAAGTGAAAGTGAGCAACAACAAAATAAGTATCGTGTAAATTAATATCTAAACTTGCGTTTCCTAAAAATAATCCAGTCAAACCGCCAGAAATAAAGAAAGATACCAAACCGATAGCAAAAAGCATCGCAGGTGTAAATCTAATATTACCTTTCCAAAGTGTAGCTAGATAATTAAAGGTTTTTACGGCTGAAGGAACCGCAATAATTAACGTTGTTATCATAAAAACACCACCTAAAAATGGATTCATACCGGTCACAAACATGTGGTGACCCCACACAATGAATGACAAAGTAGTAATACCAATCAAAGAGTAAACCATTGCATGATAACCAAAAATAGGCTTACGAGAGTTAATTGAAATTACTTCTGATGAAATACCTAAAGCTGGCATAATTACGATATAAACCTCAGGGTGACCTAAAAACCAAAATAAATGTTGCCATAAAATTGGAGAACCACCTTCATTAGGTAAAATTGTAGTTCCTAATACAATATCAGAAAGGTAAAAACTTGTTCCAAAACTTCTATCAAATATTAACAATACAACACCTGCTACTAATACAGGAAAAGATAAAACACCTAAAATAGCTGTTAAAAAGAAAGCCCAAATGGTTAAAGGCATTTTCCATAAATCCATTCCTTTGGTACGCATATTTAAAACTGTGCTCACATAGTTAATACCACCCATCAAAGATGAAGCAACAAACATAACCATACTAATTAACCACAAAGTCATACCCAATCCAGAACCTGGCATCGCTTTCGGTAAAGCTGACAAAGGAGGGTAAATTGTCCAACCAGAACTTGCCGGTCCTGTTTGAATAAAAAATGATGCCATCATGATAACACATGAACACAAGAAAAACCAATATGATAACATATTCAAAAATGGCGAAGCCATATCTCTTGCTCCAATTTGTAAAGGAATTAAAAGGTTACTGAAAGTACCACTAAGTCCTGCTGTTAACACAAAAAACACCATGATTGTACCGTGTATCGTAACCAAAGCAAGGTAAAAGTCTGGTTGCAGTCTTCCGCCTTCTGCCCATTTTCCTAAAAAAGTTTCTAAAATAGGAAATGTTTTATCTGGCCAAGCCAATTGAATTCTAAATAGAATTGACAAAACCATCCCAATAACTGCCATCACAACTCCCGTAATAAGAAACTGCTTTGCAATCATTTTGTGATCTTGACTAAATACATATTTACTCAAGAAAGACTCTTGATGATGTCCATGATCGTCATGGCTGTTGTGTTGGTTATCGTGTAATGTTATCGTTGACATAAATAAATTTTTCTACGGTATTATTATTTTTTTAATGCTGGTTGATTGGCAGTTAAAGTGCTATCCTTTTTAATAGGATCTGATACTGCTACTTCGGCTACCAATGGTAATTTAAATTCTGCTCTTAAATCATTATTCAAATATGGTTGTTGTTTTAATAACCATTCTTGATATTCTTCCTCACTAACAACTCTTACTGTTTTCTTCATATTATAATGACTAGAACCACATATCTTAGCACATAATAAAACATATGAAAAAGCTGGATTATTTGTTTTAGTTTTCATTTCTGCCGTCGTAATTGTCGGTGTAAACTCAAAATTCGAAATCATTCCTGGCACAGTATTCATTTGTACTCTAAAATGAGGCATATAAAAACTATGGATTACATCTTTACTCGTCAAAGTAAATCTTACGGCTTTGTTAACAGGTAAAACTATCTCATCAGCACGTTGGTCATCCCATGAATTTTTATCTTTAAAATCAATACCTGTTGTATTTGTTCCTGTGATTAATTTATAATTTCTTAAACCAATTAATTTATCCGCTCCTGCATAACGAATATCCCATTGAAATTGGGAAGAAATTACTTCAATTGCAATAGGTTTGTTATTTGGATCTTCATTTTTAAAGAAAATAGAACGCCAAGTTAAAAAGCCCATCAACACCAAAACTGTTAGTACAACAGCTGGAACTATTGTCCAAATTCTCTCTATGGCATTATTGTGAGGGTAAAAATAAGCTTTAGCTCTAGAACCATCATTTTTATACTTATATGCAAATCCAAATAGAACGATGTGCGTTAATATAAAAACTATCGTTGTTAAAATCAACGTAATGTTAAACATATTGTCAATTTTAGCACCATGTATAGAAGCTGCTTCAGGCAAGGTCATATTACCATGTACAGTATATTCCCAATATACCCCATATAAACCAACTACCATAAATATCATAAACAAAACTCCGTGAAC
Organism: Sphingobacteriaceae bacterium; assembly: GCA_019751895.1. Taxonomy (GTDB): domain Bacteria; phylum Bacteroidota; class Bacteroidia; order Sphingobacteriales; family Sphingobacteriaceae; genus Pedobacter. The sequence continues at coordinate 19,496 of JAIEMU010000214.1, forward strand.
AACATTCCAATTGATTGCTTTTGGTTTATCTTGAACTGCTTGTGTTAATTCATATATTTTCAATGCTTTGCCAATTATTGCTACAAACATGCACAACAAAACAAATAACAATACATAATAACTTATTGATTTATAAATAGCATCCATGTCAACGGGTTTAACCGTAACATCAGCAGCAGCTTGAGCAAATACACTTGTGCTTGCGAATACAGTAAAAATTACTGTAATCACTGCTATTAATTTTGGGTTTATTAATTTTCTTAAATTCATTTTTTTAAAGTAGTACGATTTACGCCTTGTTATTTTAAGGTAAATATTAAAGTTGGTGGTGCAAGCTTTCTTGTAAAAAAGGGTGGTTTTTTGCGACTAAAGCACTTTTGCTTAATGATCTTAATACAATAAATGTAAAAATACCAATAAAACCAACGGCTGTACCAATTTCAAGAATACCAAAACCATGATCTTCTGGTTTAGCTAAAGCACCTGGCATGATCATTTGATAATAATCAACCCAATGTCCACACAAAACAATTATAGAAACTGTTAAAAGCACATTTTCACTTCTTTTATTATCTCTATCCATTAATAACAACAAAGGAGTTAAAAAATTCAATACGATATTTAAGTAAAACCAAAATTCGTAATGCTCAAAGCGTTTATAAAAATAAACAGTCTCTTCACTAATGTTTGAATAATAAATCAACATAAATTGACAAAACCACACATAAGTCCAAAAAATAGAAAATCCAAATATGAACTGTCCTAAATTGTGTAAATGATTTTGATTTACCCAACTCATGTAACCTGCTTTTTTTAATAAAATCACTATAATAGCAATTGTAGCTAAACAACTAACCCACATTGCAGCGAAGTTATACCAACCAAACATAGTTGAAAACCAATGTGCTTCTAATGACATGATGGTATCAAAAGCAAAAATCGGAGT
>JAIEMU010000119.1 GCA_019751895.1 Sphingobacteriaceae bacterium
AACTCCAAAAGTTGTTGCTTAACAATTGCTAAACCTTTCAAAGTAAAAAAAGAATCTCGCAAAGATAAAAAAATTATTACACATACGCAATAATTTTATATTTTTTATTACATTTACTCTATAAGTATTTTTTCACATCGCAACAAACTAATTTATATTTTAAAACAATTCTAAAAACTAAATAGAATTACCGCTATAAAATTTATCATCTAAATACCATGCCTTTTTTAACTGAATTTTACTTTTATTTTTTTTATGTGATTTCCACAAAATTATTTGGAATACGACATACGGAGTTTAAATTATATGTAATTACCGATTGTACAAATGCTATTACCTTGTTTCACTTTATGTTTCTTTTTTTAGGATTGCCCAAGTTTCTTCCTTGGTTAGGATCTTTACACGTTGTGTTTTGGGCAGTTATAATATTCATACATTTTTTCTATTCTTTTAAAAATTTACGTCGTGGTCTACCACACATTCGTTTACTAAAAAGAATAAGAGACATGAAATATAGAAACTGGTACATTTTATTTATGCTTTCATTATTCCCAATATTCTTTTTAATGTATGTATCTTAAAACCCCATAAATTTTATGGTTTAAACATCTGTTTCAATTTATTCGACCATTTCAATTGATTTTTTTGAATGATTGCTTTGGTAGCTTAGAAAAATAATGATGTACTAATTTTTTAGGTAGTTTCATTTTTATATAAACACTATGCCTTTTTTAACCGAATTTTACTTTTATCTTTTTTATATCATTACAACAAAATTATTTGGCATACGATTTGCCGAATATAAAGTAGGATTAATTGACGAATGTGCAAATGCCGTAACCATATTCCACTTCATGTTTCTTTTTATGGGATTACCCAAGTTTCTTCCTTGGTTAGGATCTTTACACGCTGTGTTTTGGATTATTGTAATGCTTATCCACTTTTTCCGTTCATCTAGAAATTTACGTCGTGGTCTCCCACACATTCGTTTACTAAAAAAAATAAGAGACATGAAATATAGAAATTGGTACATTTTATTTATGCTTTCATTATTCCCAATATTCTTTTTAATGTATGTGTCTTAAAACCCCATCAATTTTATGGTTTAAACATCCGTTTCAATTTACTTGACCATTTCAATTGATTTTTTGAATGATTACTATGGTCGGTTTCTTTGTCGTATAAAATATTTAAATTTTTATACTTCATAATAAGTTCTTGAAATATCCATTTCGCTTGTAATTTATAATTCCCACAATAGTTTTTATTTAATTTTTCATGCAGTTCATTTCCAAATAAATAAGCTATCATCACATGTCCTTGCTCATGCTCAAGTACAATTTTTAATTTTTTAGGATTTTTAAAAAGCAAAGGACTAATCCATGAACTTTTTTTATTTTGCTCCGTTTTAATATCATAATAAACACGCATACAACCATTTGGCAATACATTAAATTTATTAAAATAATAAAAACTTCTCATAGAGGTAAGAGCTGCTCCATTTTCAATTCCATAATATGGTTTAGCTCCCTGAAAGTCTTCTACCCTTATAATAGGAATATCCCTTAGTTTATATTTCTGAGCAAAACTTATTCCATTAAATAAGCACAAAAAAAGACATAAAGTATTCGTTAGTTTTATCATTTTATTATCTATTTTAATCTTAAAAATTATCGGTGTAGAGTAGCATTTAGTTTCTGTCACTTTTATCAACATGTTTTAAAAGAAATCCATGCTCAAAATCTTTAAACAAAAAAAAAGTTATCTTAAAACAAGATAACTTTCAAATAATTTCAAGCAACAAAAATTTACTCTTTTTCTACTTGCATATAGTTAAGTTCAAGTGGTGTTTTTCTACCAAAAATCTTAACCATAACTTTTAATTTTTTCTTTTCTTCGTTAATTTCTTCAATTACGCCCGTAAAACCATTGAAAGGTCCGTCCATAACTTTAATGTTCTCGCCCACGAAGAATGAAACATGCATAACCTCGGCTTGTTGTATCATTTCATCAACTTTACCTAAAATTCTGTTTACTTCAGATTGACGCATTGGAATCGGATTTCCTTCTTTATCTCCTAAAAAGCCGATAACGCTATTTACGCCTTTAATGATATGTTCCAACTCGCCATCTAAATTGGCTTCAATAAGCACATATCCTGGGTAAAAATTACGTTCTTTTGAGATTTTCTTCCCCTCTTTCATTTGGAAATATTTTTCCATTGGAATTAAAACCTGAGGTACTAAATGAGAAAATCCTAAACGACTAATTTCTGAGTCGATATAGTGTTTTACTTTTTTTTCTTTACCACTAACCGCTCTAACAACATACCATTTCAATTGATCGCTCATTCAGTTTATTTAGTTAGTGATTTATAAAATGTATCTAAAGCAAGATTAGAACCGTTATCCATTGCAAAAATAACGATTGCAATAATTAATGACGATACCAAAACCAAACTAGCCGAATTTTGCAATTCAGTCCAAGTAGGCCAAGTTACGTTTTTAGTCATCTCTTCGTACGACTCTTTAAAAAACTGTATTACTTTATTCATAACTTTTATTTTGCACGGGAACAAGGATTCGAACCCTGATCAAAGGTTTTGGAGACCTCTATTCTACCATTGAACTATTCCCGTATTTAACAAAGCAAAGCACTTTATACGAGCTAAAGTGCTTTGCTTATTTTATAATTATAAACCTTAAAAGGTAAATGATTATTTTAAAATTTCAGTTACCTGACCAGCACCTACTGTTCTACCACCTTCACGGATAGCGAAACGTAAGCCTTTTTCCATTGCAATTGCGTTAATTAATTTAACAGTAATTGTAACGTTATCACCTGGCATAACCATTTCTGTTCCTTCAGCTAATGAAATCTCACCAGTTACGTCTGTGGTACGGAAATAGAATTGTGGACGGTATTTGTTAAAGAATGGAGTATGACGACCACCCTCTGCTTTTGACAATACATAGATTTCAGCTTTGAAATCAGTGTGAGGAGTTACTGAACCTGGTTTACAGATAACCATACCACGACGGATAGCTTCTTTTTCAATACCACGTAACAATAAACCTACGTTATCTCCAGCCTCACCATAATCAAGGATTTTACGGAACATCTCAACACCTGTTACAGTTGATTTAAGATTTTCAGCACCCATACCTAAAATTTCTACTGGATCACCTGAGTTGATTACACCACGCTCAATACGACCTGTTGCTACAGTACCACGACCTGTGATAGAGAATACATCTTCAACTGGCATTAAGAAAGGTAAATCAGTCAAACGTGGAGGGATTGGAATGTAGCTATCTACAGCTGCCATTAAATCCATAATAATAGCTACCCATTTTGGATCACCATTCAAACCACCCAAAGCAGAACCTTGAATAACTGGAATATCATCACCTGGGAAATCATAGAAAGATAATAATTCACGAATTTCCATTTCTACTAATTCTAGAATTTCTGGATCGTCAACCATATCTACTTTGTTCATAAATACAACTAATGAAGGTACACCTACTTGGCGAGCCAACAAGATGTGTTCACGAGTTTGTGGCATTGGACCATCTGTAGCTGCAACAACAATGATTGCACCATCCATTTGAGCCGCACCAGTAACCATGTTTTTCACATAATCCGCGTGACCTGGACAGTCAACGTGAGCGTAGTGACGGTTAGCTGTTGAATATTCAACGTGAGCGGTATTAATGGTAATACCTCTTTCTTTTTCCTCTGGAGCAGAGTCAATAGATTCGAATGAACGAGCTTCTGATAAACCTGCATCAGATAACACTTTTGTAATCGCTGCAGTTAAAGTTGTTTTACCGTGATCTACGTGACCGATAGTACCGATATTTAAATGCGGCTTGCTACGGTCAAACTTTTCTTTTGCCATGTTTTATTTTATTTAATAGGTTAAATTTTATACTTTGTTAATTACTATTCAATGCAAAAAATTCATCAATACTTTGTGTATCAACAAATTACTTTGAGCCAACTATGGGAATTGAACCCACGACCTCTTCCTTACCAAGGAAGTGCTCTACCGCTGAGCTAAGTCGGCTTTTAAATCTTTACAAACAATTTTCAATTAATTGTTTTTTTTTGAGCGAAAGACGAGGTTCGAACTCGCGACCTATAGCTTGGAAGGCTATCGCTCTACCAACTGAGCTACTTTCGCTTTCAATTCATTCGTTACGAATTGTAACATTAAAATTTTGTGGGGAGAGAAGGATTCGAACCTTCGAAGTCTTGCGACAACAGAGTTACAGTCTGTCCCATTTGGCCACTCTGGTATCTCCCCAACTTCATTAAAACTCCTTTTAATGAAAAGAGCCTCCTATCGGGATCGAACCAATGACCTACTGATTACAAGTCAGTTGCTCTACCAGCTGAGCTAAGGAGGCTTCTTTAATAGTTAATTAATCATTCGTTTTGATATTATCTCCGTTGAATGGAATGCAAATTTACACATTATTTTTACTTTTTAAAATTTATTTCAAAAAAAAGAGCAAATATTTTTTGCTCTTTTTTTTATCCTTTCACAAGTATATTGATAATCAGTTTATTCAGATGAATTCAATGTAGCTTTATATTCGCTAACGTGTGATTGTAATTTTTCTTTATGCTTGTTAATTTGTTTTCTAATCGATTCAACAGCTAAATCTGTAGCCTCCTCAAAGCTTTTGCATTGCTCCTTAGCGAAAATTGTAGCACCTGGAACGCTTAATTTTATTTCTGTAATTTTATTTTCTTCATCTCCTACATTCTCTAATTTCAAATAAACATCACCACTTATAATTTGATCGAAAAAATGATCTAATTTATCTGCTTTTTCTTGAATAAAAGTTAATAATTTTTCATCTGCTTTGAAATGAATAGATTGTACCCTGATTTTCATAACTCCTCCTTTTTTTATGCCTTTGGATGGGCTTGTTTATAAATTAATTTTAGTTTCTCTATATTATTATGTGTGTAAACTTGCGTTGATGCCAAACTTGAATGACCTAATAATTCTTTAACTGCGTTTAAATCTGCTCCCCTATTTAATAAACTTGTTGCGTAAGAATGCCTCAAAACATGAGGGCTTTTCTTTTGAATAGAAGTTATTAATGAAAGATGTTTAAGAACGATGCGGTAAATCAATTTTGGGTAAGCATTTTTACCTTCTTTTGTTAAGACTAAATTAGTGTTTTTTATTTTAAAAAGAAGTTCATTTTTAAATTTTATATATTTTTTTAACAAATCGACTAATGAGCGAGGCATTGGTATAATTCTTTCTTTATTTCCTTTTCCTAAAACTTTAATTGTCTGGCTATAAAAATCTATATTTTCTTCTTTTAGTTTCAACAATTCCGACAATCTTATGCCTGTGCCAAATAGCAATTCAATAATTAGCTTGTCTCTTGTGGCACTAAAACTATCATCAAAAATCAATTCTGAGTTTAATAAACTTTCAATTTTATCTTCCTCTATAAATGTAGGTAATCGTTTAGAAATTTTAGGCGCTTTTGTTAAAGCTACAGGGTTTTCCATCAATTCACCTTGCTTAATCATGTACTTATAAAAACTGCGTAGTGAAGATATTTTTCGATTAATGGTTTTATTTGAAATCCCATTTTCACTCAAAAACATCATGTAACTACGTATATATACAGTCTTAACGTCTAATAAACTTTCGTTAAAATTATCTAATACATATTGATTAAATTGAAATAAATCAGTTTGATAAGCTGTAACCGTGCAGTCTGCATATCTCTTTTCATTTTTCAAGTAATCTATAAATTTCGAAAGCATCATATAAAACAAATTATTAATGGTGTGAATATATCTATTTTATTGGCAAAAAAAAAGCAGCACCTAAATAGATACTGCTTTTTAAAAAATTATATATAAGAGAATACTATACAGTTTCTTCTTTGTGCATTTGTTGAATATAAACAGCATGTTTAACTTCAGTACGACGAGCTACAGATTTTTTTTCATAAGCTTGGCGACTACGTAATTCTCTCATTACTCCTGTTTTTTCAAATTTCTTTTTAAAACGTTTCAACGCCTTATCTAGTGATTCGCCGTCTTTGATATTAATCATAATCATAATTGAAGATACCCCCTCTCGTTGTTTTTAAATGAAATGCAAAGGTAGCTAAATAAATGATTTATAAAAATTTAATTACAAACAAAATAATATGTTTAAGAATAAAACAAATAAGTGATGACTAAAAATTATAAAGCATCAAACAAACAACATCGTTACTTCGTGAAATAAAAAAATATATAATTGAAAAACAACGTGTTAAACAATAAAACAAAAATTAAATTTGACTTGTTAAAAAAAAGAATTAATTTTACTAAAAATATTAGCAAACTAAATAAAAGATTATGAATCCGAATGTAGAAAAACTAAAAGCACTACAATTAACATTAGATAAATTAGAAAAATCGTATGGCAAAGGTTCCGTTATGAAATTGGGGGACAAAGCAATTGAAGCTATCGATGCAATTTCAACCGGTTCTATTAGTTTAGATATTGCTTTAGGTATTGGCGGTGTGCCAAAAGGAAGAGTTATTGAAATTTATGGCCCAGAATCATCAGGAAAAACAACCTTGGCGACACATATAATTGCAGAGGCACAAAAAAGAGGTGGAATAGCTGCTTTTATAGATGCAGAGCACGCTTTCGACTCGGGCTATGCGAAAAAATTAGGCGTTGACACGGACAATTTATTAATTTCACAACCTGATAACGGTGAGCAAGCTTTAGAAATTGCAGATAATTTAATTCGTTCGGGTGCGATTGATGTAATTGTAATTGACTCCGTAGCGGCATTGGTGCCTAAAAGTGAGATAGAAGGCGAAATGGGCGACAGCAAAATGGGTTTACATGCTCGTTTAATGAGCCAAGCTTTGCGTAAATTAACAGGTACAATCTCAAAAACAGGATGTTGCTGTATTTTTATCAATCAATTACGTGACAAAATAGGTGTAATGTTTGGTAGTCCTGAAACCACAACAGGTGGTAATGCATTAAAATTTTATGCATCTGTTAGATTAGACATTCGTCGTATTTCACAAATTAAAGATAGTGATGAGGTCTCAGGAAATAGAGTGAAAGTGAAAATTGTAAAAAACAAAGTAGCACCACCTTTTAGAATTGCTGAATTTGACATTATGTTTGGAGAAGGAATTTCTAAAGTTGGCGAAATCATTGATTTAGGTGTAGATTTCAACATCATCAAAAAAGCGGGTTCTTGGTTTTCGTATGGAGATACCAAACTAGGACAAGGTCGAGATGCTGTAAAGCAATTGCTTTTGGACAATCCCGAATTGGCAAACGAATTGGAACAAAAAATAAGAACTGAAGTTAATGCTGATGCACTTGTCGAATAACTTCAAACTTTTCATAAAAACAAAAAGAGCAACTAATAATTGCTCTTTTTGTTTTATACGATTGGCATTCTCGCCATCGGCATCACATCTTGATTCACAAAATCATTGTCTAAAAACTTGAAATGAGCTGCCATTGCAACCATGGCTGCATTATCTGTACAATATTCGAATTTTGGAATAAACACTTGCCAATTATTTATTTTTGCTTCTTCTTGAAGTGTATTTCTTAAACCCGAATTTGCAGAAACCCCTCCTGCAATTGCTATTTGATTGATATTATACTTTACTGCCGCTAATTTTATTTTATTTGATAAAATACGTACGATACAATGCTGAACGGATGCACAAATGTCATTCAAATTTTCGTCGATAAAATTTGGATTTATTTTTACATTATCTCTTATAAAATATAAGATAGCTGTTTTAAATCCACTAAAACTAAAATTTAATTCAGGAATTTTAGGTTCTACAAAATTAAATCGTAGTGGATTTCCTAATTGAGCATATTTATCAATTAAAGGGCCTCCTGGATATGGTAAATTTAATATTTTAGCTGTTTTATCGAACGCCTCCCCTGCTGCGTCGTCTAATGTTTCGCCAACAACTTCCATATCAAAGTAGTTTTTCACCAATACAATTTGGGTATGTCCACCAGAAACGGTTAAACAAAAGAAAGGAAAAACTGGTTTAGGCTCGTCAATAAAATGAGCTAAAATGTGCGCTTGCATATGATTTACAGCAATTAAGGGTAGATTAAGTCCTAAAGCAAAAGATTTGGCAAAAGAAACACCTACAAGTAACGACCCCAATAAGCCTGGACCTTGCGTAAAAGCTACTGCATTTAATTCATTTTTATTAACTTTGGCATCTGCTAATGCTTTTACAATAGCAGGAACAATATTTTGTTGGTGTACCCTTGAAGCTAACTCAGGAATTACGCCTCCATAATTTTGATGAACTAATTGATTTGCAACAACATTTGCTGTAATTTTACCATCATTGCAAATTGCAACTGAGGTATCATCACATGAAGATTCGATAGCGAGTATAATTGACACGATTTTATAAATTTAAGTTACAAAATTATTAAAAAACTATTTAAAATACTTATCTGGATAATAATAACCTTGGTTACCTTGGTTGGTATTTTGTTTTTTACGCTTAAATTTAAGCCCGTTCAAACTTTTATTGGACAAAAAGCAGCTGCATATTTATCTAAAGAACTTAAAAGCACGGTAAAAATTGGTGGTCTTTACCTCGACCCATTTAAAATGCTTGTACTAGATGATTTATTAATTTTAGATAAACAAAAAGACACTTTATTAAGCGCCAAAAATATTGAAGCTAACTTAAAATACTTTTCATTAAAAAAAAATATTTTAGATGTTAGCAACTTAAAAGTTAGTAAAATGAGTTTTTATCTCAAAAACTATAAAAATGATGAGTTGAATTTATCATACATTCTAAATTATTTCAGTTCAGAAAAAAAAACAGAAGCAGAAATTCCTTTCAAATTTAATTTTGATAAGATTATTTTAGACCGAATAAATTTCAAATATAAAAACTACAAATATCCCGATACCATTCAAAAAGACATTAATTACGATGATTTGGATATCAAAAACTTGAGTGCAACATTTAAAAATTTAAACAATAATGCGCATTGGGTGCAAGGAAAAATCATTTCTCTAGGGTTAACCGAAAAAACTGGGTTCATCATTAAAAATTTAACCGGTGATGCCATTGTTGATGCAAATTTTATAGAGGTTAAAAATCTATTTTTAAAAACCAATAAAAGCCGAATTACAAACTACTACAAAATGAGTTTCAAAAGTTATAGTGATTTTTATGACTATAACAACAAGGTGAAAATGACTGGTGTTTTTAAAAACAGTTACGTTTCAGCAAGCGATATTGCGCATTTTACGACTAGTTTAGATAAAATGAAGCTAAGCGTAAATATAGATGGTAAAGCTAGTGGAACTGTTGCTAATTTAAGAGGAAAAAACTTAACTGTAAAAGTAGGCAAAGCGAGTTATGTAAAAGGTGATTTTATTCTTAAAGGACTACCGAATTTAGACCAAACTTTTATGGATATAAAAGTAAAGTTGGCGAGCACCAATAAATCAGATATCATACACGTTGTAAAAGGAGTAACTGAAAACAAAAACCTAGACCAAGTGGAAATACTTGACAAACTAGGATTTATGAATTTCAATGGAACTGTAAAAGGTTTTTGGCATAATTTTAGCGTAAACAGCGAACTAAAATCTAAATTAGGCTTAGTTTCATCTAATTTAAACTTAACTATAAATAAAAAGGATCATCTTTTAACCTATCTAGGTGAATTAAATGCTTTTGATTTCAATTTATCATCACTTGTAGATGAGGAAAAATTAGGTAGATTAAGTGCTAATCTTACTGTTTCAGGGAATGGATTACAAATCAAAACTTTGACAAATTCATTTACTGGAAACGTTTCATATTTAGACTTTAACGGCTATAAATACCAACACATTAAAGTAGATGGTTCTTTAAATAAATTACTACTCAGTAGCACGTTAATCGTTGATGACCCAAACATTCAGTTAAATACATCTGGAACAATTGACTTCAATAACGAATTGGCGCTTTACAAAATAAAAGGCAACATTAAAAACACAAACATAAGTGCGTTAAACTTTTTAAATAGCCCAAAAGAAAATCAAATTAAAAATTTGAGTTTGGAAATGAATTTGAATTTTTCAGGAGACAATATAGAAAATCTAACTGGCGAGTTATTAGCGAAAAATATCAGCCTAGAGAATAAAAGCGAAAAATTTAACTTTTCTACTATTCAACTAAATTCGAATAACAATGGGATTACAAAAAGTTTAAATTTAAAATCCGATTTAGTAGATGCAAATATCTCAGGGAAATACGATTTAAAAACCATTGTTCCATTTCTTAAAAACACGATTAAAAGATACATTCCTTCGTTAAAAATAGAAACAAACAAACATAAAGACCAAATTTTCACTTTTCGTTTAAAGATTAAAAACTTTGAGCCAATATCAAAAATATTCATTCCTAAACTTCGCATTCCAGAAGAAGCTGTTTTAATTGCAGACATCAATTCAACAACAAATACAGAGATTGTAAATGGTGGGACACAAAAAATATTTTTCAAAAATTTCAAAGCCTACAATGTAATCCTAGATCAAAACATTACCGAACCACTACTCGAAACGGTATTGAGTTCTGAAAAAATCTTTTTAAATGATAGTTTATACATCGAAAATGTAAATATTTCTAATAAATTAAGAAACGACAGCCTGACTTTTAACGTTAAATTAGCAAACGAAAACGAAAAAAACACCTTAGACTTAAATGGAATCGTTGATTTTTCAAGCAAAAACATAGCAGATTTTTACATTTTACCCTCAATTTTAAAAGTTAATGCAGAACAATGGCACCTTGAAGACAAAGTAAATGTGAGTATTGAAGGTGATAAAATCAATATTAAAGATTTTGAGTTGAAAAACAAAAATCAACTGATAAGTGTTAATGGATTGATATCAGATGACATAAACGATGTGTTATCGATTGGCTACAAAACTTTTGATTTAAAAACCATTAAACCCATTTTTAACAGCTTAGGCATAGACGCTACAGGAATTTTAAATGGCAGAACAGAGCTTAAAGGGGTATTGGGAAAGCTAAAAGCAAACAACAATTTAAAAATAGATTCGCTAATTTTCAACGATTCGTACATCGGGAATTTCGAAGACGCCTCGTCTTTTAACAGTCAAACCAATTTAATAAACATTTATTCTTCAGTAACTGTAAATAAAATTCAAAACCTGAACGTAATTGGAAGTATTGATGTTGTGCAAAAAACATTGAACCTAAATGCTGAATTTTATGATTTAAAAACTAGCATTTTACAGCCTTTTTTAAATACAATTGTATCCGATATATCGGGAAAGATGTCAAGCAATCTTAATATATTAGGCACTTTCAATCACCCTATTATAAATGGAAATGTAAGTTTAGAGGAGGCTAAATTCAAAGTCAACTATCTAAAAACTATTTACACCATCACAGACAATATTGAAGTAGAAAATAGCGCACTAAAGCTTAAAAATTTAAAAATTAACGATTTAGCCAACAACCAAGCAATAGCTAATGGAACAGTAGATTTGAATCGCATTGAAGATGTACGTCTAAATTTAACTTTAAATGCTAGTAAATTCGCTGCCCTAAATACAACTGTAAAAGACAATGATTTGTATTATGGAAAAGCATTTGCAACAGGGATTGTAAAATTTAATGGTCCGATTAGCCAACTAAAAATAGATATTGATGCTAAATCAGAACAAGGCACAAACTTCAACTTACCACTCAACAATTCCGATAAAATTTCAGACAAAGAGTTTATTTCATTTGTTAAAAAAGATGTGAAAGAAATTAAAAAAACCGATTTTGGTGGTTTAAAAATGAGGTTAAAATTAAAAGTTGACCCTAATAGCACCATCAACATTCACACAGGTGTGGGACTGATGACGGGGAAAGGAAATGGAGATTTAGAACTCAACATAGAAGGTGATGATAAATTTACCATGGTTGGAGATTACATCATTGAAAATGGAAATTTTGATTTTACTTCTCAAGATTTTATTAACAAAAGATTTAGTGTAAAAAGTGGAGGTCTAATCAAATGGACAGGCAACCCAATGCTAGCGCAATTAAATTTAAATACCTTATATCAATTAAGAGCCGTAACAGATGACTTATATGCTGCTGCCAACAGACCCATAGAAAATGTTGGACAATCGATGTTGACAGAGGTAGAAATGAATTTAACGGGTCCATTAACACAACCAAACATCATTTTTAATCTTAATTTTCCAAACAACCCAGATATCAAAGAAAGATTTCAAGCTTATCTAAATGACAAAAACACTGTTACACAACAAGCTATCAGTTTAATTGTTTTAAGAAAATTCAGTCCAAAAATTGAGAATAACAGCCTAGGAAATCAAGTGCAATCTGGGTTCTTTAACACTTCCCAAGAATTCCTAGGAACCTTGGCAAATAATGTAATTTCTTCTTTAAATATCTCATTTTTAGACGTAAACATCAAATCGCTTGAAGACGCCAATGTGTCCCTAAAACTATTAAATAATCGATTAATCATCAACGGAGGTGTGAATGGAAACAATGCAAGGGCAACAAATTCAACTACTGGAGCCGCTAAAACCGAAATAGGTGGAGAAGCAGATGTGTCAATTTTAATCACAAAAGATGGAAAACTAAGAGCGAATGCCGCTCATAAATTACCTCGACGAGAAAACCTGTATTCAAACTCTGGTATCAACGAAAAAGATTACGTTACCTCGGTTGGCTTGAGTTATAGCCAACAATTTGACACCTTTAAAGAATTTTTACACCGATTAACAGGCAAATACAAAAGAGATAAAAAGAAAAAAGAGCTTCAAAAAAAAGAAGCAGATAAGCAGAAAAACAAATAGACATTTTTTGAATTTTAAAATTATTCAAGATAATTCCTTATTTTTGAAACCCCATGAAACAGATAAAAACATTTTTTGATTTTGAAAAACCTTTAACAGAGCTGATACAGCAAATCGAGAAGGTAAAACAAGTAGCTGAAAAAACAAAAGTAGATATGTCATCTACAGTTACAGAACTTGAAGGTAAATTAGATAAAGTAAGTAACGAATTGTATGAAAACCTTTCTGGTTGGCAAGAAGTACAAATGTCTAGACACCCAGACCGCCCACAAACCTTAGATTATATTGGTTTAATTTGTGATGACTTCATTGAGATGCATGGCGACAGAACCGTTAAAGATGATAAAGCTATCATTGGTGGTTTTGCTACAATTAATGGACAATCGGTAATGGTTATCGGACACCAAAAGGGCAAAAACACAAAGGAACGCCAATATAGAAATTTCGGAATGGCCAATCCTGAAGGATATCGCAAAGCATTACGATTGATGAAGCTAGCCGAAAAATTCAACAGACCTGTTGTTTGTCTGATTGACACGATGGGTGCTTATCCTGGCTTAGAAGCCGAAGAAAGAGGTCAAGGTGAAGCTATTGCTCGTAACTTACTAGAAATGTCAGTATTACGTGTTCCAATTTTATGTTTCATTATCGGAGAAGGTGCATCAGGTGGTGCTTTAGGTATCGGAATTGGCGATAAAGTTTACATGTTGCAACACACATGGTATTCTGTAATTTCACCCGAAAGCTGCTCTTCAATTTTATGGCGCAGTTGGGATTTTAAAGAAAAAGCAGCTTCTGTTTTGAAATTAACTTCAAGCGATATGCTTAAAAACAAATTGATAGACGGAGTTGTAAAAGAGCCCCTTGGAGGTGCACATCAAGATATGGAATTGATGGCGGAAACATTAAAAAAACAAATTTCTGATGACTTATCTGTTTTAACAAAAATAAATACAGATACTTTAATCTCAACTAGAATAGAGAAATTTTGTGAGATGGGTGTTGTGGTAGAATAATTTCTATCTAAAAATCTCACAAATTTGTATAAAAAGGGGTTATTTAGTAACCCCTTTTTTTGCTAATCATTTTCGACTGTTTCCAAGTACATTTCGTTTATATACTGAACATATTTAGTTTCTATAACTTTTCGTTTAGCTTTCATGGTTGGTGTAATTTCACCTTCTTCCATGCTAAAAGGATTTCTTTTGAGTTTAAAATTTTTAATTCTTTCAAATTTCGCTAACTCATTAGATAATTTTCTAATGTCTTCATTTATCCAATCCAAAATTTCAGTATTTTCAATGAATATCGCTTCATCTTGAAAGAAAGCATCATTAAGTCCGAATTTTTCTTGTAAATTTTCTTGATTAGGAATAATAATAGCTGTGATGTATTCTTTTTTATCTCCAATTAAAAAAACTTGATCAATTTTCATGCTTTTCAAGTAAATATTTTCAACTGGGCTAGGGTAAATATTTTTTCCGTAGGCATTTACCAACATATTTTTCAATCTATCCGTAATTTGTAAGTTCCCTTTGTAAAACCTTGCAATATCTCCGGTATGAAACCACTTGTCTTTATCAATAACTTCAGCAGTTTCAGCAGGTTTGTTAAAATACCCCTGCATCACACAATGACCACGAACAATTAACTCTCCTTCTTCACATTCAAAATCGGGATTAAAACTTTCGTGTGTTTGAATACTTATAATTTTTTTAGTGTCAACGTTTTGAATCGCTACTTCTAAACCAGGGATTACCCTTCCAACGGTTCCATACACCTGACGATGATATTCTGTTACTGAAATTACTGGAGAAGTTTCGGTTAAGCCAAATCCTTCTAAAATTTTTATCCCTAAATTACCAAAAAACTCACCTACATTCTTAGGTAAAGCCGCTCCACCAGAAATCATGAACTTTAAATTTCCGCCTGTTTTTTCTTTTATTTTACTAAAAACTAATTTTTCAGCAACAGCTTGTTGTGCAGACAACAACAAACTAGGCTTGCCTCCCGATTCCATTATATTTCTATAGGCTTGCCCTGTTTTTAAAGCCCATAAAAATATTTTCGCTTTTGCTCCCCCACCCTCTGTTCCACTTTTCATTGCCTTGTCATGTATTCTTTCCAATAATCTTGGCACACAACTCATCACTGTGGGTTTTATCTCCGCCATGTTTTTTGCTAGCAGTTCTAAACTTTGAGCATACGCAATTTTGCATCCTTGCGCACAACAAACATGGTAAGTTGCCGTACGTTCAAACACATGAGAAAGCGGTAAAAAAGACAGAAAAACATCTGTTTTTTCTATCACAGGTATCTGATCCAAACAAAATTTAACATTCTGAACAAAATTATCATGTGATAAAATTACGCCCTTAGGTGTACCTGTAGTTCCCGATGTATAAATTAATGATGAAGAATCCGAAGGTTTAATTGACAATCTACGTTTAGAAATCTCGTTCTCCATTTGCGTATCTACTACGGTGGCTAAAATTTCTGTAAATTCAATTACCCTAGCCTGTAAATTATCTGGTTTCGAAATTTTTTCTGCTTCTAAGAATGTGGGAATGATAAAACACAATTCTTTGCAGTTTTCTGCTATTTTATAGATTTTTTTTAACAAAAACGGACTGCCAACCAATATAGCTTTAAGACCTGAATCGTTAATAATATATTGAATTTCTTGTTCAGATAAAGTAGGATAAATTGAAACATTTACAGCTCCAATTTGCTGAATACCTTGATCATAGTAAACATAGTCGGGACAGTTTTCTATAATCAGCCCCATCCTATCTCCTTTTTCAATTTTATTATTTATAAAAAAAGAAGCTACTGAGTCTGCCTTTTTTAAGGTTTCAGCAAATGAAACCTCCTCCCAATCAGTATTTTTTTTATGCATTAAAAAAGTTTCTGATGAAGGATGTATATTATTTACAACATTTCGCAATAAACTTGGAACAGTTGAAAATTGGTCGAAAAATACCATTTTATTTTTTTAGGTGAATAAAAGTTGGCAATGATAAAGATTTTATACTTAAAAAACAAAAGCATTAAAACACATTGCAAAATTGATTTTGTTAAAAGATTACTATTCAGTATTCGTGCTTAAAAATAACAAAAGGGAATCTAAAAAAAATAGATTCCCTTTTACTTATTTGAATATAAAAAATTACACCGAAAAACTCTCTCCGCAACCACAAGATCGACTTGCATTGGGGTTATTAAAATTGAAACCTTTACCGTTTAATCCATCGGTAAAATCTAACTCTGTGCCTGCGAGGTATAAAAAAGACTTCATATCTAAAGCTATTTTTATGCCTTTATCTTCAAAAAATTGATCTCCTTTTTGTTCTTCATTGTCAAAATCAAGATTATAGGACAAGCCAGAGCAACCTCCACCTTTTACAGATACTCTTAAAAAATAATCCGCACCCATTTGCGAATCATGCATAAGGTCTTGAATCTTACTTTTTGCTTTATCTGTGATTGTAATCATTTTAAAAAAAATTCTAGTGATGAGATTTTGGTAATTCAATAGCTTCTAAACCATTTTTTACTCTGTAATCATTTATTGCAGATTTAATTGCGTCTTCAGCCAATACAGAGCAGTGAATTTTAACAGGGGGCAAAGCTAATTCTTCCACAATATCCATATTATCAATGCTCAAAGCTTCGTCAATTGACTTTCCTTTCAACCATTCTGTTGCCAAAGATGAAGATGCAATTGCAGAACCACAACCAAAAGTTTTGAATTTTGCATCGGTAATCATGTGGTTTTCATCCACCTCGATTTGCAAACGCATAACATCACCACATTCTGGCGCACCTACTAAACCTGTACCAACTGTTTTACTATCTTTGTTTAAAGTACCAACATTACGCGGATTGGTATAATGATCAATTACTTTTTCTGAATATGCCATAATATTTTATTTTAAAAATTTAATTAGTGAGCTGTCCACTCAATTTTACTCAAATCAACACCTTCTTTAAACATTTCCCAAAGTGGGGAAAGGTTTCTCAAATGATTAACTGCATTTTTTGTGTTTTGAATTGCATAATCAACTTCTTCCTCGGTGGTAAATCTTCCCAAGCCAAAACGAATTGAAGAATGTGCCAAATCGTCCGACAAACCTAAACTTTTTAACACGTAAGAAGGTTCTAATGAAGCTGATGTACAAGCCGAACCTGAAGAAACGGCCAAGTCTTTCATCGCCATCATCAAGCCTTCTCCTTCTACATATTTAAACGAAATGTTTGCTACATGAGGCAAGCGATGTTGTACGTTTCCGTTAACATAACTTTCTTCTAACTCATTTAAAGATTTTTCCAATTTATCACGCAAAGCTGATAATCTTTTTGCTTCGCTTTCCATTTCTAATCTACAAATTTCACAGGCTTTACCTAAACCCACAATACCTGGCACATTTAGTGTTCCTGAACGCATGCCACGTTCGTGCCCACCTCCATCCATTTGTGCGGTAACTTTTACTCTTGGATTTTTACGTCTTACATATAAAACACCTACGCCTTTTGGTCCGTACATTTTGTGTGCTGTAAATGCCATCAAATCAATTCCATCTGCGTTTACATCTACTGGTATTTTTCCAACTGCTTGTGTTGCATCTGTCATAAACAATGCACCAAATTTATGTGCAATTGCTGATATTTCATTTACTGGTTGAATTACACCAATTTCATTATTACCATACATTACCGAAACTAAAATCGTTTTTTCGGTCATGGCTGCTTCTAATTCTTTCAAGTCAATCAAACCATCCGCTTTTACTTGCAAATAAGTTACTTCTGCACCTAATTTTTCTAAATGCTTACAAGTATCTAATACAGCCTTGTGTTCGGTGGTTACGGTGATGATATGATTACCTTTGTCTTGGTACATTTCATATACTCCTTTTATAGCTAAATTATCTGCTTCTGTAGCTCCAGAAGTAAAAATAATTTCTTTTTCAGTACAGCCAATTAGTTTGGCAACTTGCTCACGGGCATAATCTACACCTTCTTCTGCCACCCAACCAAAAGCATGGTTACGGCTTGCTGCATTGCCAAATTTATTTGTAAAATACGGCAACATTGCTTCTAAAACACGTGGGTCTAATGGCGTGGTTGCGTTATTATCTAAGTATATAGGTAGTTCCATTATTTTTAATAAATCTAATTAAGATACAAATGTATGAAAAAATAAATTACATAATTATAAATATTAACTATGACCTTATAGATAAAACTTGCATTTTTACAATTCTCAAACTAAAATACTTGAAATGAATAAAATTGAACACATTGGTATTGCTGTAAAAAACTTAAATAACGCAATTGATTGTTATGAAAAAATATTAAACAGCACTTGTTATAAAACTGAAGAGGTAGAAAGTGAAAGTGTGAAAACTGCTTTTTTTTCGGTAGGAGAAAATAAAATAGAATTATTAGAAGCCACAAACGAAAATAGTGCGATTGCTAAGTTTATTTCAAAAAAAGGGGAAGGAATGCATCACATTGCTTTTGCTGTGGATGATATTTTAATGGAAATGAACAGATTAAAGAATGAAGGTTTTGTTTTATTAAACGAAAATCCGAAACAAGGAGCAGATAATAAATTAGTTTGTTTTGTTCATCCTAAAGATACCAATGGGGTTTTGATAGAGCTTTGTCAGGAGATAAAATAAACTAATTACAATTTATAGAATTGGGGTACTGATGTCCGCCTACATTGGGCGACAAAAAAGGAATTCCTAAATTACTAGCTCGAAGCACAAACAACAAGCCAATAAAAAGCATAAAAAAAGGGATTAGCTTTTGGGTATTAAACCGAATGTATTTTTTAAGGTAAAAACCACCCAAAGAAATCATCATCAACAAAGGTGTCGTTCCTAAACCAAACAAGAGCATAAAAATTGCGCCATTTTGCGTTGAAGTTGTATTTAAAGCCGTTGCTAAAGCTAAATAAACCATTCCACATGGGATTAATCCATTGAGCATCCCTGCAAAAAATCCCCAAAATGGAAGTTTAAAAACTTTTGCCATCAATTTGCTCAAAGGGTTCAATAATGTATATTGAATGTTAGAAATATTTTTCTGATAGCTTGTAAATTGAAGCAAAGAAAACACTATTAAAAGCGAACCAATCACTACACTGACTGTGTTTTGATTACTCAACAAACGCATGCTGCTGCCCAAAGTACCCAATAAAAAACCTAAGATTGTATAAACTAAGATGCGACCAATTTGATACAAAAAAAACTGAAATGTTGCATTCCATACATTGTTTTTTTGCAAAGGCAAGCCCAACATAATAGGACCACACATAACTGCGCAATGTAAGCTTCCAAACAAACCTATTAAAAAAGCAAAAGGAAGACTGCTCATGAAATATTTATAAGGTAATATCTTTTTTGAATAAGTATTTTTTGCTGTTACTTTCCCAATTTAGCGACAATGACCACAAACCTTTTCCCATATTTGACCGTGGAATTAAGATTAAATTAGCATCACCAATCGTTTTTCCACTAGATTTTTGATCCGCTTTGGCATCTGAAGGCCTCATTAAAGTTGCGGTATAGCTCGCCGATTGTTTCAATTGAATAACTATTTGATGCTCGTTAATAGAGATAATCGGGGCAAATTTATCATCAATTACGTTTTGTTTGGCGTCGTATTCTTGATCATAACTCAAGCCCTTTTCATAGTAATCGTCTTCTACTAAAGCGTCTTGATCGTGAACTTTGAACATATAAACCACCATTGCTACGATAAATAGCATAAAGCAAACCATTCCTGCAATAATTTTTGTTCCCCAGTTCATGTTGTATAATTTTTGATTTTATTTTTGCAAAGTACAAAAAATTAATCGGGCTGCGCAA
>JAIEMU010000181.1 GCA_019751895.1 Sphingobacteriaceae bacterium
GTTTTGTTTGACACGGCTACTCTGCCGGTTTCGTTACAGCCTTTAAAAGCAGATAAGACGATAACGACACAAAAAAGTAAGGTTAAAGAAAATAATTTTTTCATAAAATATTTTTTATTTTTAATATAATCGACGCCAAAATACGCATTTGAGATCAAAAGTAATAATTTTTTGTTTTTGAATATGAATATTAATTGAAAATAGTTGCTTTTTTGATATTTATCGATATTAATATTTTTTCGTATGCGCAGTAAGTTGTTATTTCTAACTTTAAAATCCAGCTTAATATGAGTAACTTTGATTAATAATTTTATTTAGATATGAAAATAAAAGTTGGTTTTGGTTTTGATGTTCATCAACTAAAAGATAATCATCCTTTTTTTGTTGGGGGAGTTAACTTAGAACATTATAAAGGTGCCTTTGGGCATTCTGATGCAGATGTTTTGCTACACGCCATCTGTGATGCGCTTTTGGGTGCGGCAAATTTAAGAGATATCGGTTTTCATTTTAAAAATACAGATTCAAGATGGAAAGGAATTAGTAGTTTGATTTTGCTTACAGAGACCGTCAAACTACTCACAGAAAAAGGTTGGCAAATAGGTAATATTGACGCTATGCTTTGTTTGGAAGCACCAAAAATTAATCCGCATATTCCACAAATGCAAAAAAATATAGCTAAAGCAATCGGAATTTCTGAAGACGATATCTCGATTAAAGCAACAACAAATGAAATGATGGGCTTTGTGGGAAGAGAAGAAGGGGTGGTTGCCTATGCAGTTTGTTTGATTGAAAAAAACAATTAATCTACGGTGACCGTTAAACCTTCTTGTTGTAATATTTTGCGGTAAATTTCCATTTCGGTGAATGAACCCTCTAAAATAACACACTTCCCTTTATTATGAACCTCATGAGCAATTTTTTCGGCTTGCGATTCTGAATAATCTAAATATTTAATCATGCAATAAATTACATGATCGAACGTGTTCACATCGTCATTCCATAAAATTAGGTGATGAACGGTTTTTAAAGAAGAAAGAATTTCTTCTAAAGTAAAGGTTTCAGTTTGGGTTTCAGTGGCTGACATATTACAAAAATAATGTTTTTAAATTATATTCAAATGTTCAATCGACTCATTTTTTAATTTAGGGACTAAAATTTGTAATTAATTTGCAATTATTTGCCATTTTGGTAACAAAGAATGCAAGTCTAATTCTATATTTGTAACCCAATTCAATATTTAACTATGGCTGTTTTAGAGTTTATTTTTATCGTTATTCTCGTTTTTTATATTTTAAAAAACATTCTTAGGTTGCTGTTTCCAATTGTTTTGAGAAACTTATTCGGAAAAATGCAACAACAACAGCAAGCAAACTACAAGCAAACCCATAAACCTGAGGGTTCTATATCAATTGATTATCTTCCTAAAGATAAAAAACAAGGCAACGCCGATAAACTTGGGGATTTTGTGGAATACGAAGAGATAAAATAATTTGTAAATTTACTTTTTAATCTACACCATTTTTCTATTTTTGGGATTGATAAAATCTAAACAAAAATATTAATGAAAAATTGGTTTAAAAACAATGGCACACATGTAGTCATTTTCGGTATCTTTTTAGCAATCTGTTTTGCCTATTTCAGCCCTGTTTTGCAACGTAAAGCACCTGCTCAGGGAGATGTTTTGCAGGCAAAGGCCATGCAAAAAGAAATTATGGATTATCGTACCTTAGAAGGAAAAGGTCCTCTTTGGACAAATCAAATGTTCGGAGGGATGCCTGCCTATCAAATATGGGTTCAATATCCGTTTAATGGAGCTACTTATGTGGTTTCGGCAATCAAAACAATTTTGCCTGACCCCGTAGATATTGTTCTTTTGTATCTTTTAGGGGCTTATTTTCTGTTCTGTGTCTTGAAAATAAATCCATGGTTAGCAGCGGTAGGCGCCATTGCATTTGCTTTTACATCTTACAATTTTATTATCATAGCAGCAGGTCACAGCAACAAAGCTTTAGCGATTGCGTTTTGTGCGCCAATAATTGCCAGTTTATTGCTCACCTTACGAGGAAAACATTTGATTGGAGGAACTTTATTGGCATTGTTTTTGGCTTTAGAAATTAGAGCTAATCATATTCAAATGACCTATTATCTTTTTATAGCCTTATTTATTTATTTAATATTCATTGTTTTTGAGGCTTATAAAGCAGATAAGTGCAAAACATTTTTCAAATCTTTTGTGTATGTATTAGCGGCTATGTTTTTAGCCTTAATGGTAAACGCAAGTCTTTTGTGGACAACCTATGAATATGGGAAACTTTCGAATAGAGGGAAATCTAATTTGACTACGATTAAAGTTGAAGAAAAAAACGGCTTATCTAAAGAATATGCTTATGGCTGGAGTCAGGGAGTGGGAGAGAGTTTTACTTTTTTAATTCCTAATTTGTATGGTGGCGCCACGAGTATTGATGATTTGGTAAAGCCAGAAAGCAATATGTATAAAGCCTTGGAGCCTACAACCCAAGAAAACACACCTCAAGCGATTGCTCAATTGGCACAGCAACTTGGCATGCAACAGTATTGGGGAGAAAAACCAGGCACTTCAGGTCCCTATTATTTTGGTGCAATTGTTTGTTTTTTATTCGTTTTAGGGCTTTTTATTGTTCGCAATAAAATTAAATGGTGGATTTTAGGAACGACCATTTTGTTTATGCTTTTGTCTTTTGGAAAGAATTTACCTTTGGTATCGGATATATTCTTTAACTATTTCCCATTTTACAACAAGTTTAGAGCCGTAGAATCTATTTTAGCAGTGATCGGTTTATTGGTTCCAATTTTAGCAATGTTGGCAATAAAAGAGTTGGAAGAGAAAAATTTATCAAAAGAAGTATTGCTTAAAAAATTAACGTGGTCGGCGGCAATTACCGCAGGTTTTAGTCTGTTGGTTGCGCTTATTCCTACTTATTTGTTTAGTTTCACTACTTCTAATCATGCAGAAATTATAGATGCATTAACGCAAATTTTGCAAAATAACACCACCTTAGCCAATCAAATAGCCAATGCATTGGTTCAAGATAGGGCAGATATGGCTCGTGCAGACGCATTGCGTTCAGCCGTTTTTATTGTACTTGCTTACGCAATTGTTTGGGCTTATCTAAAAGAAAAATTAAAGCTAAAATTAGTGTTTATCTTTTTAGGTTTAGCTATTTTAATTGATATGTGGCAAGTGGATAAGCGTTACATGAATAACAATAATTTTTCGACCAAAGCCGATTTGAAAAATCATTTTCAACCAAGAGAAGTAGATGGCTTTATTGCCGCAGATAAAGACCCCAATTTTAGAGTATTTGATTTGTCAATAAATACATTTTCAGATGCAAGCACTTCTCAATTTCATAAAACCATTGGTGGTTATCATGCCGCAAAATTAAAGCGTTTTCAAGAGTTGATAGACAAACAATTTACCAAAAGTGTAAATCAGGATGTGTTGGATATGTTGAATACAAAATACATCATCACACAAGATCGAGAAAATGGAGCGTTTAAAATGCAAAGAAATTCCACTGCATGTGGCAATGCGTGGTTGGTAAACACTATTCAGTATGTTAAAGATGCAGATCAGGAAATGAAAGCGATTAATAGCTTTGATCCAAAAGCTGAAGCTATAGTGGATGAGCAATTCAAGTCGCTGATTTCAGATAAAGATTTGGGTGCAGACCCTACGGCATTTATAAAAATGGAGAAATACCATCCCGACGCTATCGAATATTCGTATAGTGCGCCAAGGGGCGTTATTGCTGTTTTTTCAGAGATATATTATGACAAAGGTTGGAATATGTATGTGGACGGAAAAGAGTCGCCTTACTTTAGAGCAAATTATCTATTAAGAGCGGCTCAGCTACCTTCGGGTAATCATAAAGTAGAGTTTAAATTTGAACCTATTTCTTATTATTTAGGGGAAAAAATCGCACTATTTGGCTCGGCTATATTATTTGGATTGCTGTTTTTACTTGGTTATAGAGCGTTCAAAAAACAATAATATTTTTTTGCAACAATTTTTAAAAAGGGATTAGCTGAGTGTTAATCCCTTTTTTATTGAAAAATGATTTTTTAATGTTTATTGGTGTTTGTTTGTTAATAAAAAAAAATATAGATTTGGTTCATACGCTTTATAAAATTAATCTAAATAATTATGGCACATATAAAAAGAGTATTTGATATCTTGACGCATAACGTCGAAAATCTACAAAATCCAGAAATGGTGAGTGGAAAAATAAGTGGCGCTTGGCAAAAATATAGTACAGCATCTTTTGCTGAGCAAACAAATAAGCTAAGTAGAGGCTTGGCATTTTTGGGTGTCAAGAAAGGAGATAGCGTAGCGGTTATGTCAGCAAATAGACCTGAATGGAATATATGTGATTTTGCCATTATGCAATTAGGAGCTTATCAAGTTCCGTTATATCCTACTTTGGCAACACAAGATATAAAGTTTATTTTGCAAGATGCAGGTGTCAAAATTGTATTTGTAGCCGATGATTTGCTTTACAAAAAAGTAAAAGAGGTGGCGGATTCTTTAGATACACCAATTGAAATATATACGTTTAATATTGTGGTATCGGCTAACAGTTGGGAAGATGTCATCCGTTTAGGGGAAAATCACTCAGAAATAGACCTTGAAAGCTACCGTTCTCAAATTACGGAAGACGATATTCTTACCTTAATTTACACTTCAGGCACTACGGGCACGCCAAAAGGTGTGATGTTGACGCATAAAAATTTAGTTCAAAATTTTAAAAATTCGGCAGTTATTTTGCCTCATGGCATTAGCAAAGCATTGAGCTTTTTGCCTTTGTCGCATATTTTTGAGCGAATGGTGATTTATCTATATTTCTATAAAAACATTTCTGTTTATTATGCCGAAAGTATGGAAACCATCGTTGCGGATATTCAAGAAGTAAAACCACAAGTTTTCTCAACCGTTCCTCGTTTATTGGAAAAAATATATGAGAAAATAATGGCGAAAGGAAAAGAGTTAACCGGGATTAAAAAAGCCTTGTTTTTTTGGGCGATGGCTTTGGCGGAAAAATTTGATTTTGACAATGGATTCTTTTACAATTTGAGACTTAAAATTGCTCGCAAACTGATATTCACAAAATGGCAAGCTGCTTTGGGCAACGAAGTAATTGCTGTTATTTCGGGTGGTGCGGCACTTAATCCTCGTTTAGCTCGTATATTTTGGGCAGCAAACATCCCTGTTTTTGAAGGTTATGGACTAACAGAAACTTCGCCAGTAATTACCGTTAATAATCCTGGAAATACCATGTTTGGAACCGTTGGTCCTGTTATTGAAGGCGTTGAAATTAAAATCGGTGAGGATGGAGAAATTTTATGTAGAGGTCACAATGTAATGAAAGGCTATTACAAACGAGATGATCAAACGGCTGAAAACATAGATGCCAATGGTTGGTTCCATACAGGCGATATAGGAGAGATTATTGACGGCAAATTCTTGAAAATTACAGACCGTAAAAAAGAAATGTTTAAAACCGCAGGTGGCAAATACGTTGCACCTCAATTGGTGGAAAATAAATTTAAAGAGTCTCCTTTTATCGAACAAATTATGGTTTTGGGTGAAAATAAAAAGTTTCCTTCTGCACTAATTGTGCCCAACTTTGAAAACCTTAAAAATTGGTGCATGAAAAAAGGAATAGGCTACAAAAGCAATGCAGAAATAATAGAAAACGAACAAGTTTTGGCAAAATTCAACAAAGAGGTAGCAGAAGCCAATAAAAACTTTGGACATTGGGAACAAGTGAAGGTTTTTAAATTATTGCCTAAAGAATGGAGCATTGATGGAGGTGAATTGACACCTAAATTAAGCCTAAAAAGAAAAATAATTGCAGAAAAAAACAGTAGTGTAATAGAAAAAATTTATTTAGATGCAGAATCCTTTAAAGCGTAATCACATTCAAAAAATTGTTTTTGGTTCTTTCGTGCTTTTCTTCGTTTTTCTAAGTTGTGTAAACAAACAATTAGGAAAAAATAATAGTGAAGAATACTACAATGGCATGGTCGTTTGTGCCCATCCAGAGGCTTCCAAGGTTGGTGTCGCCATCCTCAAAAAAGGAGGAAATGCAGTAGATGCTGCCGTAGCCGTTCAATTTGCTTTGGCAGTGGTTTATCCCAATGCAGGCAATATTGGTGGAGGTGGATTTATGGTTTATCGCTCTGCCAAAGGCGAAACAAATACCTTAGATTATCGAGAAAAAGCTCCCGAAAAAGCGAGTAGAGATATGTACTTGGATGAAGCAGGGAATCCAATTAAAGAAAAAAGTCTTTTTGGTCAATTGGCAGCGGGTGTACCAGGTTCGGTAGCGGGTATGGTGGCTTCGCATCAAAAATATGGAAAATTGAGTTGGAAGGAGCTTGTTGAACCAGCTATTGAACTGGCCAAAAACGGTTTCCCAATTACAGCCAAACAAGCGACCGAATTAAATAAAATGCGTGCTAAATTTATTTCCTTAAACCCAAAAGGTACGGCGCTTATCAAAAATGAAGGCGAGTGGAAGCAAGGCGATTTATTAATTCAAACAGAACTAGCCAACACACTTATTGCCATCCAAAACAAAGGAAATGCAGGTTTTTATGAAGGTGCTGTGGCCGATAGCATTGTGGCTGAAATGAAACGAGGCGGAGGGATTATTTCTCTTCAAGATTTGAAAAACTACAAAGCCGTTTGGCGCAAACCGATTTTAGGAAATTATAAAGAATATAAAATTATTACCATGCCACCCCCTTCAAGTGGAGGCATCGCTTTGTTACAATTGCTTCAATCGGTAGAGCCTTTCCCTTTGAAAAAATGGGGTTTTAATGCCGATTCGACGGTGCAAGTAATTGTAGAAGCCGAACGTAGAGCTTACGCAGACCGAGCAAAGTATATGGGCGACCCAGATTTTTTATACATTCCCCAGTCACAATTGACGGCCAAAAGTTACAATACCCAGCGTTTTGCTAATTTTAACTGGCAAAAAGCAGGCTTGAGCAGCGAAATTGGCGCTGGAAAAGTTGTCCCTCAAGAACACGAGGAAACTACCCATCTTTCGGTAGTAGATAAAGAGGGGAATGCGGTTTCGGTAACCACCACCATCAATGGTTCGTATGGTGCTGCTGTAGTGGTAAAAGGAGCAGGTTTTTTATTGAACAACGAAATGGATGATTTTTCAGTAAAAGCAAACGCACCCAATATGTATGGTTTGCTTGGTGGTGAGGCAAATGCCATTGCGCCCAACAAACGAATGTTGAGTTCGATGACACCTACCATCATCGAAAAAGACGGAAAATTATTTATGGTTGTGGGTACGCCAGGCGGTTCAACGATTATTACTTCCGTATTTCAAACCATATTAAATGTAATTGAGTTTGACAAAAATATGCAAGCCGCTGTTGATGCAAAAAGATTTCATCACCAATGGATGCCTGACCTCATAGAAATTGAAGACTTGGCGATAGATAGTTTGAGCTTGCAAAAACTAAAAGGCAAGGGCTATCAATTTAAGCCTCGTGGGCCAATAGGTAGGGTAGATGCCATTTTAAAAACCAAATGGGGATATTACCAAGGTGGCGCCGACAAACGCGGAGACGATACCGTAATGGGTTGGTAGGGCTTGCGATAGAGCGGTTCTTGTTTTTAGGTTATGCAGCGCACAACCCATAATTTGTTTCTGACCAACTAAAAAAGCTGCTTAATTTGGCGATTATAGGCTGAATGTTGTCCAATCTCCGCAGGCTTGTGGTTATCTTTTTACGCTTGATAACCATAAGCCTGCGTTTTTCAATCAAAAAAAATCCGTTTGTAGGGTTTAAATCCGCTGAATAAAATTAATTTTAAAGAGGTAGTAATCATATGCATACTGGCGAAATACTTATTTATCAAAACCAAGAGGGTAATATCAAAATTGATGTTCGCTTAGAGGAAGAAACCGTTTGGTTAACGCAAGCACAAATTTGTGAGCTATTTCAAAAATCAAAAGCCACCATTAGTGAACATATTAAAAACGTTTTTGAAGAAGGAGAACTAAATGAAAAAGTGGTTGTTCGGAAATTCCGAACAACCACTCAACACGGCGCTATTGCTGGAAAAACACAAGAGGTTGAAGTCAATTTATACAATCTGGATGTTGTTATATCAGTAGGTTACCGTGTAAGGTCACAACAAGGAACACAGTTTAGAATATGGGCTACGCAACGTCTAAAAGAATATATTGTTAAAGGATTTGCGTTGAATGATGAGCGTTTCAAGTCTGGTAATTCAATGAATTATTTTAACGAGTTGCAAAGTCGCATTCGTGAAATTCGCTTATCTGAAAAATTCTTTTATCAAAAAATAAAGGACATTTACACGACAAGTATTGATTATGATCCAAAGGATGAAAAAACAATAGCGTTCTTTAAAGTCGTTCAAAACAAATTGCTTTGGGCTATATCACAGAATACGGCAGCCGAATTAGTCTATCGAAGAGTAGATGCCAGTTTGCCATTAATGGGTATGCTTTCTTATGATAAGGCAGCAACAAAATCGCTAACCAAACAAGAAGTTAGTATTGCTAAAAATTACCTTGATGAGAACGAAATGAAATTACTAGGACTATTGGTGGAGCAATATTTGGCATTTGCCGAAACTATGGCACAACAACAAACGCCTATGTATATGAAAGATTGGATAGCAAGATTAGACGGTATTTTGCAACTCAACGGAAGAGAGTTACTAACACACGCTGGTAAAATAAGCCACGATATGGCATTGGAAAAGTCGTCAGCCGAGTTCGAAAAATACAGACTAAAACAAGCTGCCATAGAGAAAGAACAAAGTTTAAAGGAAATCGAAGAAGACATCAAACGATTAAAAAAATAAAGTTGTGATAAACAACGGGATAGACACAATCATTTCGGGTTTGTCGAAGAAGCGGAATTAGAAGCATAAATGTTCAATTAACCACTGAACCGCCACTTTTGGGTAGGTACTGTTACAAGCGGACCTTCTTTTCTGCCGTGTTTGTTGCTGTGTTGTCCTGTTGTTAAAATAGCTCTTCGTTTTGTCCGCCAATGTTATGTTTTATTTTCCGTCCCATACTGCTGGTCACATAACCAGTAACATTTTCTTCTTTTTTTTGTTCGTTGGATAAATATTCAATATTTAAAGAACAATCGCCAGTTATGTTAACCCAAACAGTTTCACTTTCTCCACTTTCTAATTTGTCGATGTGTCCACCGCCACAACCAACAATATTTATATTAGTCAAACATGTCTGCGTTGAGTTTGTAAATGTTATTCTCATTGTGTTGAGCAAAATTATTGTTACCAAACAATAAAATAGCATTACAGGAATGTTAAGCAACATAAGTCCGCAAGTCGTGAATAATTTCGTTCTATTGTCTTTGTCCGTGTTGGCTTTAACTAAAATTGAAATTAAAACTCCAACATTTAATAAACCTGTCAATGCAATAAAACCATAGCCAAGCAAAAGTAATTCAAACGAAGAAGTTAGGAAGTAAAGTCCGAAAATGGCTGTCCCAAGCAAGAATGAAATTAATGCTGTTTGTCGTCCGAGTTTTATGTGTCGTTCTGTCGTCATACGCTTGCTACTAACATCCATATAAACGCAAGTTTAACAAAAAACTTGCGTTTACCCGAAACTTTTTGCGGCATCAAAAAATTTTACAAAACAGAAACCTTTTTAATTTAACCTTTATGTTTACCTTTGTCGCATGATTATCGAAATATTAAAATCGAAAATACACTGCGTAAAAGTTACGCAAGCAGAGCTTAATTATGTAGGTAGCATTACGATTGATGAAGACTTGATGGATGCCGCGAATTTGATTGCCAATGAAAAAGTACAAGTGGTAAACAACAACAATGGCGCAAGATTTGAAACCTATGTGATAAAAGGCGAACGAAACACTGGCACCATTTGTTTAAATGGCTCTTGTGCTCGTTTGGCGCAAGTAGGCGATGTGTTGATCATCATGTCGTTTGGTGCTTTGCCAACTGAAGAAGCAAAAAAATATCAACCCGTATTGGTTTTTCCTGACCATAACAACAGACTTTTAAAGTAAATTTTTTTTAAAAAATTGTTTTTTTAGGATTAACCACATGTAAATTTATTATGCAGGCATAGTAAATTGATAAAAAATATTTAAATAAAGACTTTAACCACAAAATAACATGATGCAATTTGAACTAAGCGAAGAACAATTGATGATTCAACAAGCGGCAAGAGATTTTGCGCAAAATGAATTGAAACCAGGTGTAATTGAAAGAGATGAACACCAAAAATTTCCTGCCGAGCAGGTAAAAAAACTAGGAGAACTAGGCTTTTTGGGTATGATGGTCGATCCAAAGTATAACGGAAGTGGATTGGATGCCGTTTCTTATGTTTTGGTGATGGAAGAACTTTCTAAAATTGATGCTTCTGCATCGGTGGTGGTGTCGGTCAACAACTCTTTGGTTTGTTATGGACTAGAAAGCTATGGAACCGAAGCGCAAAAAGAAAAATATTTAAAACCATTGGCATCGGGCGAAAAAATTGGAGCCTTCTGTTTGTCAGAGCCAGAAGCGGGCTCGGATGCTACCTCACAACAAACTACTGCCGAAGACAAAGGAGATTACTATTTGTTAAACGGTACCAAAAATTGGATAACCAACGGAAGTACAGCAAGCACTTATTTGGTGATTGCGCAAACGCATAAAGAATTAAAACACAAAGGAATCAATGCCTTTATTGTAGAAAAAGGAACGCCAGGATTTACCATTGGTCCTAAAGAGAATAAATTGGGTATTCGTGGTTCGGACACGCATTCGTTGATGTTTAACGATGTGAAAATTCCCAAAGAAAACCGCATAGGCGAAGATGGATTTGGGTTTAAATTTGCAATGAAAACCTTAGAAGGTGGTAGAATTGGCATTGCTGCACAAGCATTGGGCATTGCTGCTGGCGCCTACGAATTGGCGAAAAATTACGCACAAGAACGCAAATCATTTGGCAAAGCCATTGCCGAGCATCAAGCCATTGCGTTCAAATTGGCGGATATGGCTACGCAAATAGAAGCCGCTCGTTTGTTGGTTTATAAAGCCGCATGGCTCAAAGATCAAGGCTTGCCTTATACCTTGGCAGGTTCTATGGCAAAATTATACGCCAGCAAGGTGGCAATGGATGTAACCGTTGAAGCGGTTCAAATTCATGGTGGATATGGCTTTGTGAAAGAGTTTCACGTAGAGCGATTGATGAGAGATGCCAAAATAACTCAAATTTATGAGGGCACTTCTGAAATTCAAAAAATGGTAATTAGTAGAGAAATTTTACGCTAAATAAATATAAAATGTTAAACTTCGAATTGTATAACCCTACCAACTTGGTGTTCGGTAAAGGTCAAATTCCAAAATTAAGCACTTTGGTTCCTCAGCAAGCAAAAGTAATGCTAGCTTATGGCGGTGGTAGTATTTTCAACAATGGTATTCATGCTCAGGTTAGGGAAGCTTTAAAAGGTTTTGAAGTAGTAGAATTTGGAGGCATAGAACCGAATCCTCATTATGAAACTTTGATGAAAGCCGTTGAGGTAATTCGTCAACAAGGCATTACATTTATACTTGCCGTAGGTGGGGGTAGTGTGATTGATGGCGTGAAATTTATATCCGCAGCGGTAAAATTTGAAGGCGACCCAGCGGATATTTTACACAAAAGATTGTTGATTACAGACCTTAATGCCGTTGTTCCTTTTGGTACGGTGCTTACCTTACCTGCTACGGGTACCGAAATGAATTCGGGTTCGGTGGTAACCATCAAAGCTACGCAAGAAAAATTGACGTTTGGCGGCAGTGCCATGTTTCCTAAATTTTCTATTTGCGACCCAAGTGTAATTGCTTCTTTGCCTAAGCGTCAATTACAAAATGGAGTGGTAGATGCTTATACCCACGTGATGGAACAGTATTTGACCTACAAGCATGAGGCTTTTTTACAGGATAGAATTTCTGAATCTATTCTTCAAACTTTGATTGAAATAGGGCCGAAGGTAGTAGAAAATCCTACTGATTATGCTTTGGCATCTAACTTTATGTGGTGTTGCACAATGGCTTTGAATGGCTTAATTCAAAAAGGAGTGCCAAGCGATTGGGCTACACACATGATAGGACATGAATTGACGGCTTTGTATGACATAGACCACGCTAGAACTTTGGCGATTATTGCGCCTAGTTTATACACAGTGATGTTTGACACCAAAAAAGAAAAATTAGCACAATACGGTGCTCGTATTTTCAACCTATCGGGAACTGAGGAAGAGATCGCTAAACAAGCCATTCAAAAAACAGTTGATTTTTTCCATACCATGGGCATGAATACCAAATTGGCTGAAAACACACCTGATTTTGCTAAAACAGCCGATTTTGTGGAACAAAGATTTACACAAAGAGGTTGGTTGGGCTTGGGCGAAAAACAAAATATTACGCCTGCCAAAGCAAAAGAAATTGTAGAAATGAGCTACGATACGTATTAATATTCAAAAAATGCTAAGTTGATTTTTGTCAGCTTAGCATTTTTAAATCGATTAAATAAACATCAGAGCGTCTTCTCTGATGTTTTCTTTTTTTTGAGGGTAGGTGTCAAACAATAATTGCAAAGTTTCAGAAATGTTATTTGCTTCAATTTTTGGGTTCTCGTTGTTGTTGTGATACCATTTCTCTATAATCTCCGAAAAATCATCTTCAACGCTTTGCAAAACGGTTACACCTAGCTTTTTTAGTGCAGCGGCATTGCATTGTTGTTCATAATGGTCTTTTATGGGAATGCTGATGAGTTTTTTGCCTAAATAAAGTGCTTCGGCAGGTGTTTCAAATCCTCCTCCTGTTATCAATCCATGACAACTCAATAGGCTAGCATCGAACAAATTCTGATTGATGGGGTAATAGGTAATGTTATTTTCTTTATAAATAGATTTAGTTTCGCCTAAAAACCAATGAAATTGAACGTTTGGAAGTTTGCTAAAGGCATTTAATAAGCAGTGTTTTTGAAAAGAAGGCAAATAAATCGTCACATGTTTCAAATCGCTTGTTTCGGCATGGATAAAATTGTTTTTTATTACTGGCGGAAGGATAAACGAATCGTATTTTTGAAAATGAAAACCGATATGATTGGTGGCATGCGCATAATGTTTCAAAATAGTTTCGCCCATTATGCTTTTTTTATCCGGTCGAGGGGTAGCCTTAGATTGAAAACTTGCTTGATGCCCTAGTTGAACAGAGGGGATTTTTTGCAATTTGCAAGCCAAAGAGGTTACCACATCAAAGTCATTGATGATTATGTCGTATTTTTTAAGGGGTAAGTTTCTAGCGTCTTTATAAATCATCAATGGCTTAATGTTTTTAATTAAATCTAAATAATTTAAACCACCACATTTGCTATAATGTAAGCTACATCCCTTACTGCGGTATTTAATAGGAAGTTTAAAATCAAGATTTGCGTTGTTTCCGCTGATAAAAAAATCAACGTCGCCCATTTTTTCTAAATAAGGATACAATTGTTGAGCTCTGCTAAGGTGTCCGTTTCCTGTTGCTTGAACAGCATAAAATATTTTTGGTTTTCCCATGATTTAGGATGCTAAAATTTTGGTAACAATGCTCTCTAGTTCGAAAACATCTTTTGTATGTGGTAAATTTTCAAGTTCTTTTTTGTTGTAAGTGTACATTTCCCACCTTCCATCTTGGTATTCCAAGGCGGTCAGGTTTTCTACCCAATCGCCACTATTTAAGTATATTACTTTCCCTTTTTCGGTTTTTACTTCTTTCATCTGTGGCATGTGAATGTGACCACAAACCACATAATCGTATTTCTTTTCTATTGCCAATTCGGCTGCGGTAGTTTCAAAATCGGTAATAAATGAAACAGCTTTTTTAACACTGTTTTTTATTTTTTTCGAAAAACTCATTTTTTCTTTTCCTATTAACCTCAAACACCAGTTGACAAAACAGTTGATTAGAATCAATAAATCGTAACCTTTGCCACCAAGTTTTGCTAAAATTTTGGCGTAGCCTTTTGTACTTGAATCGAACACATCGCCATGAAAAATCCAAGTCTTTTTGCCATTCAGGCTTAACAAAAGTTTATCTACAATTTGGAGATTTCCCAATTGCAAATCGGTGTATTTTCTTAGCATTTCGTCGTGATTGCCAGTGATATAATATACATTTGTACCCTTACTAGCCATTTTCATCACATAGCGCAGTACATCCATGTGTGAAGAAGGAAAATAACTTTTGCGAAAATTCCACATGTCAATGATGTCGCCATTAAGCACCAATGTGTTGGGGTTGATGGATTTGAGATAGTGAAGCAACTCTTTAGCATGACAACCAAACGTACCTAAGTGTACATCGCTGATAACCACTAATTGTAATTCTCGTTTACTAAACATAGCGTTTTTTTTATAAAAGTAGTAGGGTATTGTTAGCTTAATGTTTTCTTTGTATTAAGAAATTGAATGCCTTTCGTTTTGGTAAACAGCGGAATAGAGAACACTTTTCTTTGAATAGAAATTAAAACTTACCTTTGGCTATTAATTTATTCACCAATTAAACATTATGGGGCGCTTACCAGTTTTAATATTAGTTAATCTTATTTTATTGGCTTTCGATTACTATTGCCTTAACGCAATTTTAGCAGTATTTAAAAAATGGAAACCAGAAACCAAGCGTAAATTCAAAATCATTTATTGGCTGATTAGCATTGGCTTGGTTGTTGGGGTTTTTGTAGGTATTTACGTGAATATTTTCTTGAGCGCAAGAGCGATTATATTGGTTGCTTTTTTTCTTACCACAACGTGTAAAATTTGTTTGCTTCCTTTTTTATTGATTGACGAATTAAGAATGCTTTTTTTAAAAGCAGTGAAAAAAATCAAAAACAAAAAAACAGATGAACCTATTGAAGGTGAAAAAATTTCGAGATCTGCTTTTTTAACCAAAGCAGGTTTGGTTACAGCTGCCGTTCCCCTTACTTCCCTTACTTGGGGCATTGTTTCGGGTGCTTATGATTATCAAATTAAGCGTGTTAAATTGGTTTTGCCCAATTTGCCAAAAGCTTTTGAAGGAATTAAACTAGGGCAAATTTCAGACATCCATTCGGGCAGTTTTTATGATAAGAAAGCGGTTAAAGGCGGCATAGAAATGATGATGAACGAAAAACCTGATTTTATATTTTTTACAGGCGATTTGGTGAATAACTTGACCAAAGAAGTGAGGGATTATCAAGATGTTTTTGCAAAGCTGAAAGCTCCTCTTGGTGTTTATTCTACTTTAGGAAATCACGATTATGGAGATTATCATTTTGGGAAAGAAAGCTCTCCTGCAAAAATAAAAAACCTTCAGGATATGATTTTGACCCATAAAATTATGGGTTTTGATTTATTGATGAACGAAAATAGACGATTGAAAGTAGATGGCGAGGAAATTGGCGTTTTAGGCGTTGAAAATTGGGGGACGGGAAGGTTTCCTAAATACGGAAAAATGGAAATGGCGGTTCAAAATACGGATGATTTGCCAATCAAATTATTGCTTTCTCA
Source organism: Sphingobacteriaceae bacterium (assembly GCA_019751895.1). Taxonomy (GTDB): domain Bacteria; phylum Bacteroidota; class Bacteroidia; order Sphingobacteriales; family Sphingobacteriaceae; genus Pedobacter. The sequence continues at coordinate 15,604 of JAIEMU010000181.1, forward strand.
CGACCCTTCTCATTGGCGAGGCGAAATATTACCTAAATATCCACAAATTGATGTCACATTTAGTGGGCACACCCATGGCATGCAGTTTGGCGTTCAATACAAAGAATATCAATGGAGTCCAGCAAAATACATTTACAAAGAATGGTCTGGCTTATACCATGAACAAAATCAGCAATTATATGTTAATGTTGGTTTTGGATTTTTAGGCTATCCAGGTAGGGTGGGTATCTTGCCTGAAATCACTATTTTTGAATTGACTAGAGGCGTTTAAAATTTGTTTAAAAAAACCTTTCAAGCATTTTTAGATGCTATTCTTTTTAGCGATTTTTTTATTGCTATTGCCGCCTTAGCGCAAACTTTGTTTAGTTATAGGTTAATGAACCTAAAGGCTGACTATCTTGTCTTGCTCTTCGTTGCTTTGGCTACTTTCATGGTTTATAACTTTGATTTTTTAAGGTCAAAACACAAGCTTTTAATGCCGTTTCAAAGTCGGCGCTTGGCTTGGAAGATTAAACATTTCAGGGCGGTTAATTTATTTTTTTACGTTTGTTTTTTGGTTTGCGGATTGCTGTTTTTGTTTTATTTCGGCATCAAATCCCAAATCGTTTTAAGTTTGTTTTTTCTTTTGGCTTTGACCTATTATGTTCGATTTTTAAAGTTTAAAGGACGGAGAATAAACCTTAGAGAGGTCCCTTTTTTAAAACCATTTGTTATTTCTTTCGTTTGGGTAGGGGTTACTTTTATATTTCCATTTGTTGAGGCTGAAAAGTGTTTTTTGTGCTTTTTTGATGCTAAAAACCAAATGTTTGTGATTGCTCGCTCCCTGTTTGTGGTTGCACTTTGTTTGCCTTTTGACCTTAGGGATGCCGCCCAGGATACTTTTTATAATCTCAAAACAATTGCAAATGTGATTGGAGAAAAAAAGACACTTTGGTTTTCTGTTTTTCTTTTGATGCTACAGCATTTAATAATTGAACTTTACAGTCCACAGCAACCAGTTTTGTTTTTTTTGGTTTCGGCATCTATCTGCTTTTTAGGGGCTGTAATTTTAAAATCAACTTTTTTGAAAAAAGATGATTACTACTACTATTTTTATATAGACGGCTTGTTGGTTTTGCAGGGTTTTAGTTTGTGTTTCGCATAGCAAAAACATAACGTATTCTTAACATGCACTTAATCTATGACTTAGATATTCGTAGTGTAAAATTATACGTTATGTTTAAATTGTTTTTTTCAATCGTTGTTGTGTCTTTCTTGGTGTTCTTAGTTAGCTCTTTCGAAATGGTATTCGAAGATGAAGACGACTTGTTGCAGCAAGAAGGCGAATAAAACTAAATTTCAGTTGTTTTTAAAAATGTGATTGAAGCGGCAATGTCTTTGGCTAAAAACCTGTCGGCTTCGTTAAAAGAAACAACTGATCTATGGCTTAGATATTCGTAGTATAAAATTATACGGTATGCCTCATTGTATGGCTACAGTGCAAAGATAGAAATTATAGCTAAAAAAGACGTGTTTAAGGAATTAGTTTATATTTAAAATTGTATTTTTGCAAAAATAATTTTGAAATAAAATGGCAAAAAGAAAAAATGAAACCTTAACAGATTTTACTCTTTTAAATTTTTTAAAGGAACATAAAGTTTTTTCTAATAATTGGACTGTAAAAAAAGTTCCTAACAATATTGCTATTCAAGAGTGTTTAGATAAATCCAGTAAAAGTGGCACAAACGAAAGAGGTGAACCTGATTTGATTTACATAAATGAACATAAAAAACTTTTAATATTAATAGAAAACAAAGATTTAATAAAAGACCACCAATCAAAAGACGGAAAAAACGCAAAAGGTTACGCAGTTGATGGGATAAAACATTATTTAGCATATTTTACTGAAGAAAATTTAAAAAACAGAAGAGAAACAACTAAAAAATATCTTAAAGATTGGAAAATTGTAGGTATTGCCTTTTCTGGAGATATTTATGATGATTATAATCATTTAATAACCACATTTATTATTTCAGATAATAAGTTAGTTAATATTGAAACAAAAGAACTTTTAGACGAAGAAGACTATATTGCATTTTTTGAAAATGTAGATTTAGAGAAAATTGCAACTAATATATCAAAATCCTCTTCCGAAATAAATCGTTACTTAAGAGCAATTGACTCGCAAAAAAGACCCATTTTATTAAGTGCGTTAATGATATGTCTTTATGAAAGGGATAATTTCCCAAATGATTTTAAAAACAGCTATCAATCTTGGAATATAACAAACATTATAAGAAATATTCCAACAACTATTGAAGATATTTTAAGTAGCGAAGGTATTGATAATCAAAAAATCCAAGTTTTAATAAATGAATTGGCATTTATTAAAACAGATAATGATTTAACAAGCACAGAAATATTAAAAGAAATATTAAAAGAGTTAGAAAACAATGTTTTACCTCTTTTTAACAGAAAAACAAACTATGACATAATTGGAAAATTTTATGAAGAATTTTTAAGTTATGCAGGTGTAACAAATGTAAAAAAAGGTATTGTTTTAACGCCAAACCATATTACAAAATTATTTACAGAATTAGTTCCTATAAAAAATAATGATGTTATTTTTGATTCTTGTTGTGGTACTGGGGCTTTTTTAATTTCTGGAATGAACAAATTGATTTCTGAAATTGAAAGTTCTACTTTAGCTAACAAAGAAGATAGAATAAAAAAACTGAAACAAAATCAATTAATTGGATTTGAAAAAAGTAGCACGATGTATTCTTTGGCAATATCCAATATGCTATTTCGAGGAGATGGAAAATCTAGAATTTTTAATGCTGATTTTTTTTCAAATGAAGCCGATGAAATATTAATTAATTTAGAGCAGAGTGGCATAAAACCAACAATAGGATTTATAAATCCGCCATATAGTGGAAAAGACAATAAAACAGACCCAACAAAAAAAGAAATTCAATTTTTAGAAAAAACATTAGATTGTGTTAGTAGATACGGTATAATCATAGCTCCACTTTCTACATTTTTTAAAGATGAAATTGAGAGAAATAGAATATTAACTAAGCATACTTTAAAGTATGTAATTAATATGCCAAGCGAACTGTTTCAACCAAACGCTTCCACACATACTGCAATTGCTGTTTTTGAAACACACCAACCGCATAATAATAACGATGTTATATTTTATAACTTAACAGACGATGGTTTTGTGCTTTCAAAAAATAAAGGAAGAACAGATGTTTTAAATAAATGGAATACCATAAAAAAAGATTTATTACAAAAAATTAATAAACCTGATACATTTCAAGATAATATTAATTTAGTTAAAACAAATATTGTTGAGAATGATGAGTGGATTATACAGGCACATTCAAAAATTGATTACACTAAATTATCAACAAGAAAATTTGTTGATACAATTAAAAGATATATAATTTTTTCTATCAAATTTAAACTTAATCTTTTAAATAAGGATATTGATGAATTAACTTTTATGGAAATATTAAATGACAATTTAGTAAATAAAGAAAGTGCTATTACTAAAAATATAGAAATAGAAACAAATAATTGGAAAGAGTTTAAACTAAAAGAATTATTTAAAATAGACAAAGGCGAAAGATTAGTAAAATTAGAAAGAGAACTTGGGACAATACCATTATTAACTGCTTCTGCATACAATAACGGAATTTCTAACTATATAGATTACGAAACATTTATAATAAGCA
>JAIEMU010000030.1 GCA_019751895.1 Sphingobacteriaceae bacterium
AGATACTTAAAATACAGCGGATACAAGGTTCGTTATGTACGCAACATCACCGACGCTGGACATTTGGAAGGCGACAGAGATGAAGGCGATGATAAATTTGCAAAAAAGGCGAAATTAGAACAATTAGAGCCGATGGAAATCGTGCAAAAATATACCGTTGGCTTTCATGATGTATTAAGAACCTTTAATACCTTGCCACCAAGCATCGAACCTACCGCCACAGGGCATATTGTAGAGCAAATAGAGATGATAAAGATAATTATCAACAACGGATATGCTTACGAAATAAATGGAACGATATACTTTGATGTAGAAAAATACAACGAAAAATATAATTACACCATCCTTACCAATCGAAACCTAGAAGATATGCTGGCAAACACCAGAGAATTGGATGGGCAAGACGATAAAAGAGGTCGCTTAGACTTTGCCTTATGGATAAAAGCCAAACCTGAAACATTAATGCAATGGCCTTCGCCTTGGGGCTTGGGTTTTCCAGGTTGGCACATCGAATGTTCGGCAATGAGCGCCAAATATTTGGGCGATACCTTTGACATTCATGGTGGCGGCATGGATTTGGCAGCCACACACCATACCAATGAAATTGCACAATCAGAGGCTTGTAGCAAAACACAACCTGCAAAGTATTGGATGCATACCAATATGCTAACCGTAAACGGAACAAGGATGTCGAAGTCGGCAGGAAATGGTTTTCTACCGCACGAACTTTTCACAGGCAATCACCCTTTGCTCAACAAAGGCTATAGCCCAATGACGGTGAAGTTTTTTATGTTGCAGGCACATTACCGAAGTACATTAGATTTTAGCAACGAAGCCCTTGAAGCATCCGAAAAAGGATTCAAAAGATTGATGAACGCCGTTGAATTGTTACCAAAATTAAAGCCCAGCACTAAAAGCGATTTTGATATTGCTAAAATATATCACAATTGTGTGCAAGCAATGAACGATGACTTTAACAGTCCCGTGGTGATAGCCGAATTGTTTGAAGCGACACGCATTATCAACACCCTATATGATGGAAAAGGGGAAATCAGCGAATCGGAATTAGAAAAACTTAAAGAATTAATTCACGATTTTGTGTTTGAAGTGTTAGGTTTGAAAAGTGAAGAAGCTCAAAATACAGATTTAAAAGATGTATTAACCTTATTGGTAAATATCCGCCAAGAAGCCAAAGAAAACAAAGATTATGCCACCTCCGACAAAATAAGAATTGGATTGCAGGAGATGGGTATTCAACTAAAAGACAACAAAGAAGGCACCACTTGGAACAAAGTATAATTGCTTTACATAAAACTAAAACCATGAAAAAACAACTTTTTATTAGTCTTATATTTTGCTTGATAGGTTTAAATACTTTTGCACAAAAAACTAATAATCCAGCAAAATTACTTTACAACTTAGATAAAGAAACAGGTAAAATGTGTTTAAAAAGCGATGATGAAAGCGCATTAAAAGACATCATTACCGACAAAACGATTTTGTTTAGACCTAACCCTATTTCCGCAAAAGAATTTTTTGCCAATCCGTCAAACAAAACCAAAAATTTAACCTGGGAACCTTCCTTTGTTCAAGTAAGTAGAAATTTAGATTGGGCTTTTACCACAGGGGAATTTACACTGAATGAAGAAAAAAAGAAATACGGGCAATATTTATCCGTTTGGAAGAAAATAAAAAACAAATGGACCTTAGATTTAGACCTCAGCATTGACCACCCTAAGCCTTTGAAAAAGGTAGAAGCCAAATTAATAGACCCAAAAGAAGGAATAAAAGCCTATTTACCTACCGAGTCAAACAACACCAAAGGGAAAGAAATCATTTCTAGTACCGAATTGGTATTAAATGCGTCTTTAAAAACCTATGGGCCTGCTGCCTTTGTAGAGTTTTTGAATGAAGATTCAAGACTTTTGTTTCCTGGTAATGAACCTATCCTTAAAAAAGGAGACATTTTATCTTTCAACAATAGAATGATCGAAAAAATGACTTTAAAAACCAGTTCTATTGACAGGGCAAACGGTGGCGACCTAGCCTATAGCTATGGAATTGCGACAATTGACTACAAAAAAATGGACCTTAAAGAAAATTTCTATTATGTTTTTATTTGGGAGGCACAAGCCAACCACCGTTGGGATATTATAGCTCAAATATTTGTTCCTGCCGAACGATAAAAACATGCAAAGACAATTTACCGACCAACTTAACCGAAACATTTCAGTAAATTTTCCGCCCAAAAGAATTATTTCTTTAGTTCCCTCCCAAACCGAGCTACTTTTTGACTTGGGTTTAACCACCGAAGTGGTCGGGATTACTAAGTTTTGTATCCACCCGAAAGAGAAATTCAAAACCACTACAAAAATTGGCGGCACAAAAACTTTAAATATCGAATTGATAAAATCTTTAGCACCAGATTTGATTATCGGCAATAAAGAAGAAAATACAAAAGAGGAAATTGAAGCCCTAATGCCTTTGTTTCCCGTTTGGATGAGCGATATTTTCACTTTAAAAGATGCACAAAGCACCATTAGCCAAATAGGCGACCTTGTAAACAAAGCGCCCGAAGCCAATTATCTCAATCATTTGATTTCACAAGGTTTCAACGACATCCAAACCCTTGGCGCACAAGCTTCATTTAATAAGAAAACTGTTTTATACTTAATTTGGAAGAAACCTTATATCTGCGCCGCAAAAAACACCTTTATTGATGATATTCTTTCCATCAATGGCTTAGAAAACTGTGTAAAAGACCAACGATACCCCGAACTAAAGCCAGAAGAAATTGTTGCCTACCAGCCTCATTTTATATTTCTATCGTCCGAACCCTACCCTTTTAAAGAAAAAGATATTGCCGAATTGCAAACTCTTTTGCCAAATACAAAAATACTTTTAGTAGATGGAGAAATGTTTAGTTGGTATGGAAGTAGATTGGTAAAAGCCGTTCAATACTTTTTTGAATTTCAAAAAGAAATTTCATTTCTTTAAAAATCAAACGGTTAAATGTTAAATTCAAAAATAAAGCATATTGATTTTAAAAAACGATTTCAATATCCTATATTTGCAACACTAAAAATCCTAACTGCGGAAGTGGCGTAATTGGTAGCCGCACCAGACTTAGGATCTGGCGCTTCACGGCGTGGGGGTTCGAGTCCCTTCTTCCGCACCAAAAACTAAAACCGTTTCATTAATTTGAAGCGGTTTTATTTATATTAACTAATTTTAAAACGCTTTTAACCCACATTTTGTATGAATATTACACAAACAAAAATTAACGATTTAGGAATTAAAGTAAATATTGTAATCGCACCTGCTGATTATACCGAAAAAACAAGCCAAAAGGTAAAAGAACAAGCTAAAAAAGCAACTGTTGCTGGTTTTAGAAAAGGAATGGTACCTGCTGCGCACATACAAAGAACACATGGCAAGGAAATTCTTATCAATGTGGTAAATACAATTCTTAGCGAAGGATTAAACAACTACATTACCGAGAATAAAATTAATATTTTAGGTCAACCTTTGCCTTTGCCAACCACCGCAGATTTTAAATGGGACGGAAACGATACCTTTTCTTTTGATTATGAATTAGGATTATCTCCTGAAATTACGGTTGACATCACCTCAAAAAACAAATTCACGCAATATGTAGTGAAAGCAGACGAAAAAACTTTAGCCGAACGCATGAAAAACATTCGCCGCAGCTACGGAAAAATGACAAATCCTGAAGTATCTATCGAAGGAGATGTTTTGTTTGGTGCTTTTACGCAATTAGACACTAAAAACAATGTTTTTGAAGGCGGAATTAACAATACAGCTACTTTAAGATTAGATTTAATTACCGATAAAGCAATTTTAAAATCGCTTGTAGGTTTGAAAAAAGATGATGAAGTAGTTTTAGATATTCAAAAAGCATTAAATGGCGATATTGATTTAATTGCAAAAACATTAAAAATCGAAGCTGAGGACGCAAAAGACTTAAAAGCTAATTTTAATTTCAAAGTAAGCAATGTAAACCGTTTGGAAGAAGCAGATTTGAACCAAGAATTTTACGATAAAATATTTGGTGCAGGTGTGGTAAGCGATGAAGCTGGTTTTAAAGCTAAAATTACCGAAGAAATTGAATCGATGTTTGAGCAAGATGCTGAAAGAAAATTGAGCAACGACATTTATGCTGATTTGGTAGAAAACATTAAAATGGATTTACCAGAAGATTTCTTAAAAAGATGGTTACAAGCTACCAATGAGAAATTAAGCGAGAAAGATTTGAACGAAGGCTTTAATGATTTTGCAAAAAACTTGAAGTGGACTTTAATCGAAAACAAAATAATTACTACGCAAAAAATTGAATTGAAGTACGAAGATGTATTTAAAACTGCAAAAAACAGATTAAGTGCACAATTCGCGATGTACAGCCCAACACCTGTAAGTGAGGAGCAATTGGCGCAATATACTACTCAATTTTTGCAAGAGAAAGAAAATGCAAACCGTATTTTTGACGAAGTAAAAGCAATAAAAACATTTGAATACATCAAAACAGTGGCCACCATTGAGAAAAAAGAAATTGGTTATGATAAATTTACTGAATTGGTAAGTAAATAATCTTTTCTAAAAAAACAAATCACTACAAAAGGCGACCAATTACAGGTCGCCTTTTGTGTAAATACATCAAAAATTAAAACATTTTTCTATAAATTTGTACCATGATAAGTGAATTATGTAATCAGCTTTTTAAACAAGCTATCGCCGACTATCATCAATTTGATTTGATAGATAAAGAAATCGTTAATCCATATAAAATCGGGGAGTTATCCCATCTTTTATACCAAAAAAACTGGATAGATACTGCACAATGGCACATGGAGGATGTGGTAAGAAACCCAAACATAGACCCTGTGGAGGGTTTAGGCTGGAAACGTCGCATTGATGCTCAAAACCAAGTACGCACCGATATGGTTGAATACATTGACAGCTATTTTTTAGATTTATATAAAAATGTTTCGCCATTGGCAAATGCCACCATCAACTCTGAAAGTCCTGCTTGGGCAATAGATAGATTGTCGATATTGGCTTTAAAAATTTTTCACATGCAAGAAGAAGCCGAACGTAAAGACGCTAGCGCCGAACACCGTGAAAAATGTACCGAGAAACTTAATGTACTTTTAGAACAAAGAAAAGATTTGTCGAAAAGTATTGATGATTTAATTAGCGACATCGAAAATGGCAGAAAATACATGAAAGTGTATAAGCAAATGAAAATGTATAACGACCCAAGTTTGAACCCTGTGTTGTACAAAAAAAGCTAAAATGGCTCAGCCTACTGTTTTAATTCTTCGTTTTTCGGCAATGGGTGATGTAGCAATGACAGCACCCATTGTTAAAGAACTTAGCAAGCAATATCCCAAACACAAAATCATATTCGTCAGTAGAGCTTTTTTCAAACCTTTTTTTTTAGGGATTGAAAATCTCGAATTTATTGCCTTAGACCCTAAAGGAACACACAAAGGTTTTTGGGGTTTATTGAAATTATTTTTCGCTTTGCGAAAATTTCAAGTTTCCGCAGTTGCCGATTTGCACAACAACTTGCGAAGTAGAATAATTGGACTTTTATTTTCGCTTACAGGCGTAAAAGTTGAAGTATTGAGCAAAGACAGAGCGCAAAAAAAAGCACTTACTGCCAAGCAAAACAAAGTTTTTATTCCTTTGAAAACTACTTTGGAGCGTTATGTGGCTGTATTCACAAAGTTAAACCTTCCTATTTCCTTAACCAATCAACTAAGCGCAGATAAAGCCGTATTAAGCAGTAAAATAATTGCACTAACGGGAGAAAAAGAGATGTATAAGTGGATTGGTATTAGTCCTTTTGCGCAACATGAACAAAAAGTTTATCCTTTAGCAAAGATGGAAAAGGTGGCATTGCAATTGGCGCAAAACGGCTACAAAATATTTGTGTTTGGAGGCAATGTTGAAGAAGAAAGTGTAGCCAAAAATTGGGAAAATCTACATAAAAACATAACATCAGTGGTAAAAAAATTAAATTTAATTGAGGAATTAGATTTAATTAGTCAATTAGATGTGATGTTGAGCATGGACTCGGCAGGAATGCATTTGGCAAGTTTAAAAGGCGTGCCTGTAGTTTCGATTTGGGGCGCTACGCATCCCTATGCAGGTTTTATGGGTTTTGGACAAAGTATAGAAAATGCAGTTCAAATTGATTTAGCTTGCCGACCTTGTTCGGTATATGGAAATAAAATTTGTTACCGTGGCGATTTTGCTTGTATGAATTTGATATCTGAAACAGCGATTATCGACAAAATTAACCTACTTGTCAATGCCTAAAACCCTCCTATTGGTTAGACACGGAAAAGCGGAGTTGGGAAATTTTGACCAAAGTGATTTTGACCGAAAGCTTACTGAAAGAGGTATAGAAAATGCACATTTTATGTCCGAAAAATGGAAAAATAGATTTCAAATTTCTCCAATTTTAATCAGTAGCGATGCTAAAAGGGCTTTAAAAACCGCAAAAATATTTGCAAAAACGTGGAATATCACACAAATTCAAAAAAAACACAGTCTATACAACGCTGAATTTTTAGATGTATTGGCATTAATCTGTAATTTAGACAATCAACATACTGAAATAGTTATTTTTGGGCACAATCCTTCTTTGAGCGATTTGAGCAATTACCTATGTGAAAATGAAAATTGTCAACTCCCTACTTGTGGAATGGTAGAAATTTCACTCGATATCGATGATTGGCAATTGACAAGCAAAGGAACGGGAAAAATCAATACTTTCGACTTTCCGAAGCGTTAAAAAAAGAAATTTACTTTAGAAAAATGCGTAAAAAAGAAAAAAATGCAAGCCTATAAGCCGGGTTCTGTACGCTTTTGTTTTTTAACGACAAAAGGTTTCTATCATTAATCTAGGATAAATGTTGCCATTTACCTCAAACAACCTACCCACTAACATCGAACGAGCCGCCCTACATGCGTTAGCCTATTTGGTTTTTCAACACTCGGGGTTTACCAAAGTATAAATCGCTTTATACAATCGTGAGCGCTTACCTCACGTTTTCACCCTTACCCCAAACAAGTTGTGGCGGTATATTTTCTGTGGCACTATTCCGTAATTTAGGTATTCATCCCTAAACCCCTTCCCGTTAGGAAGCGAATTGCTCTATGTTGCCCGGACTTTCCTCTTGAATCGAAATTCAAACGATAGAACAGCTTGCATTTTGATTGCAAAGGTACAATTATTTACAGTTTTTCAGGTCTTCGCTCACCTTTTTATACGAATACATGCCCTGCTTATTGCCAAAACTATTGGTTATATAAACAATTACTTGCGCAATGTCGATATCAGCGAAGTTTAAGCCTGGCATTTTGCCATTGTATGTTTTCTGGTGAATGGTAATGGATTCATTTAAACCATTTTTAATAATGCAAGCCAAACGAGATTTGTTTTGTTTCAAAAACAAGCTATCCGTTAAAGGAGGTGCTAATTCTCCTAAGCCTTCACCATTTACGCCATGACAATTTTGGCATTTACTTTTGTAAATATCTTTTCCATTTGAATAATAAGTTGCTTCTTCAATGCTTTCAGGGCTTTGACAAGCCAAAACAAAAATTCCTATTGAAAGGATGAATATCGATTGCAATATAATTTTTCTCATGCCATATTTATTTATCATTTTGCAAAAGTAATTAATGATTTCATTTTATGGGAAGATTTAAAAATAATCGATTGTAATTTAAATGGATAAATAATGATTTTATTCATAAAACAAACTATTAGCGTTTATTTCTTGTTTTTCTTTTCCTTCTTGCTGCATAAAACATTTTAATTCAGCACTTCCATTGGCATCAAAATAATTGACATTCAATTTGTGAAATCCTTTTTCTAGTTTAGCACTACCAAAGGCTTCGTTTATCCAATGTCTGCCATCGTTATCTACAATCAATTCATTGTCTATTAAAAGTTTTGCGCCATCGTCGGCAAGACAAGAAAAGGTATAAGACCCAGATTCTGGTATGTAAATAAAACCTTCCAATTTCAAACCAAAATATAAAATCTCTTTCGATTTGTAATCTGCTATACTAATTTTTCCATTGTGAATAGCCGAACGGGTTGCTTTTGCAGCTTCAAGCTCGTTGGTATGCTGAAAAAATTGTTGAAAGTACGCATATTTCAAACCTTGTTGATTGGGTTCTATTTTTTGAGCTGGTAATGGTGCTGAGTTTTTTACATTCACTTTTACAATTGAACTTTTCTTGCCCGAAGGACTAATTTGAACGACTTTAATCGTTCTGTATTCTCCCTTAGGAATGTCAATATGTACTGGTTTCTGATACAAAATACTGGTTTGATCAGGATTGTAACCATCTATGCTATAAAATATTTGTCCATTTTTTAAAGTAGGTTGAACATCCAAAGTATATTGAGAAGCTTCTATTGCCGTATCCGAAATACCTAAAGGTGAGGGAACTTTGTACAATCTATTTTGCAATTCAAGTTTTTCTAGGTGATACGGAATTTTGTGAAACATAAAATGATTGTAGTTTTTATTTTCTTGCTTCGTCCAAGCAATTTCAGACAAGGCAAACATCCTAGGATAAAGCATGTAGCTTAATTTTGGAGCACTCGTGATATATTCAGTCCAAATATTTGCCTGCACACCTTTAACATATTGTTGTTCCTCCAACGATAAATCATGTGTAGGTGTTGGATTATAATGGTACACTTCGTCTAGCGTGGTTAATCTTCCCACACTAAGAGGTTCAAGCGGAGAATATCCTTGATTATGATCGAAGTAAACATAATCTTCAGGGGTCATAATCACAGAATGTTTTTGTTTAGCAGCGCTAATACCTCCTGCTTCGCCCCTCCAAGACATCACGGCTGCATTTGGAGCAAGTCCTCCTTCTAAAATTTCGTCCCAACCAAAAATTTGTCTGTTATTGGCATTCAAAAACTTCTCCATTCTTTTGATAAAATAACTTTGTAACTCGTGTTCGTCTTTAAGTTTTAGTTTTTTAATTCTGTTCTGACAGTTTTCACATTTTTTCCATTTCGTTTTCGGACACTCGTCTCCACCAATGTGAATATATTGACTAGGAAATAAAGCCATAACTTCTTTCAATACATCTTCTAAAAAAACAAATGTTTCTTCTTTACCTGCACAAAAAACATCTTCAAAAACGCCCCAAGATTCTATAACTTTAAAACTAGGTGAAGGAAAACAAGCCAAATGAGGGTACGAAGCCACGGCAGCAGATGCATGTCCTGGCATTTCGATTTCAGGAATCACATTTACATAATGTTCGGCAGCAAATTTCACTACTTCTTTAATCTCATCTTGGGTATAAAATCCTCCATAGGGTGTGTTGTCAAAAAACCTTGGAAACCTTTCAAATTTATTACCTACCAACGTTTGTGCTCTTTTTGAACCAATTTCGGTAAGTTTTGGATATTTTTTTATTTCAATTCTCCAGCCCTGATCATCGGTTAAATGCCAATGAAAATTATTGAGTTTATAAGCTCCCATTTGACTAATAATATCTTTGATAACCGATATTGAAAAAAAATGCCGACTCACATCCAATTGCAAACCTCTATAAACATATCTTGGTTGGTCTTCGATTTCCACACAGGGTAATTTAATTGACTTCCCTTTGAAATCATTTGGCATCATTTGAAAAATACTTTGAACAGCATAAAACAATCCCTCTTCCTGTCCTGATACAAAAATACCTTTGGGTGTAATTTTAATTTTATAAGCAGCCTTGTCTGTTGAAATTTTTTCAGTCGCATTGAAAATTATTAAATTTCCAGCTTGTGTTTGATTATTTTCCTTATTAAAAACTTGTTCAAGTAATTGTGCTGTTTTAAGTTCTCGCTCACTAAATAAATTATTTTGAAACTGAACTTTAATTTTACCCGAAATTACTAAGCTATCGCCATTGGATTTAAAAAAATTAGGCTGAGGGATAATCGTATTTGTAAAATTATTTTCTTGTGCGTTGGATTTGGCAATCCATAAAATCAAGATAAAGAAGATAAATTTTTTCATTTTGTGTTTACAAAAGGGTTTTTAATTGATTAGTTCTAAATTATTATAAAATTTTAAATTGATAGCAAGGTTGAAAACTTCTTCATTCATCAAACGTACAATCCTACGCAAAATATTCATTAAACGACAGAATTTAAAATGCGTAAAAATTGCAAAAAACCTTTTCATCTTTAAATAAAAAACTTACTTGTGTCTAAACCAACAATCTTTTCTTTCTGTTTCGTATTCTTTAAAAACCGTATTCACGGGCTTTCCATGAATGAATTGCTGATTAAATTGCGTTCGAAGCACATAATTAAAGGCCCCCATATCTCCAGTATAAGCAGTATTATTGTGTTGGTTGTAGGTTTGGTGTATTTTGCAAAGTTGCTCAAAAAAGGAAAGCATGAGCATATATTTTCCACCTATGATGCCACAGTTTAACAAGATTTGATTTTCATTTAGCTGTTCATAGGATTCAAAATCTGAAATTTGATTACGCAAATGCGTTGAATGTGCATTCATCCACACATTATTTAAAATTTCTGGTTCATCCCCACAAAATATAAAATTAGAATTTTGGATATAAAATAAATCCTCAAAAGGATTATTAACCAATACCACATCCGAAACATCGGTTACAAAAACATCGGTAATTTGTGAATAATATTTTTTTAAGAAATCTAAATATAAAAAATAACGAAACACATTGGGATTGTATTTTTCGCTGTTTTCAACTTTTATAAAAATCAGATTATCGTTCTCAAATTTTTGTTGCGTAGCTACTGAAAAAGAATTATGAAAGAGAACAGCTTGTAAACCTGCATTTTTAATAGAATTTACCCATTCATTTACAAGTTTAAAATCATCTTCTTGTAAAGTTTCGTTTCTATTTACATCGTAAACTCCTGTAATCAAACTTCCTAAAATTACTTTAGATTGTAATTTCATACTTTGTGCTGTGCTTTGTTTTTCAAAACCGCAGAAATGCTATTGGGATTATTTCGATAATAGATGTAACTGCGTAAATTTAGTTTGGCAACCTTATATTTTTTTGAAGCCTCTTCAAAAAAATGAGCATCAGCGGCATATTTTGTTTCAAACTGAATGTTTTCAAACACTTCTTTTTTACCAAAAAGCGTAGCAAATAAAATGCAATCGTCCACATGCACCATAATATGAGGGTGATTCTTGTCGGGCACAAAATAATCCTCCTCTTTTTCGACCACCGTTTCAGCTTCCGAAGCAATTAAATCGAAATCTTTTAAAGCTTCTATATTTAACCGAAGATGATCTGGTTTATACTCATCATCGGCATCAATGATAGCAATATACTTGCCTTTACTTACCAAAACAGCTCGATTAATAGACTGAGATTGCCCTCGGTTTGGGTGTTGGAGATAGGTAATAGGATGAGAAATTTGCGCAAGATAAGCCAAAAGCGTTGCTTGTAAGTCGGCTCTACTCCCATCGTCAACGATAATCAATTCAAAATCTTGAAAACTTTGATTCAAAACCGACTGAATAGATCTTTTTAGTAAATTAATATCTGTGTTATAAACCGCCATTAAAACGGATACAGCTACTTGATGATTTATTTTTTCCAATGAGGTGCGCTTTTTTAAACAACAAAAGACACAAGTTATCAATATCTTGTGTCTTTTATTCTATATTCAATTTTTAATGTTAAGCCTCTGCTTTCATTAATTTTGTTACATTCTCAGGTTTTCCATTTTTAAAAGCCTCACGAGGTTTCAAGCCCAACAACTCAAACATTGCCATGTCATCTACAAAAGCAGGATTTGGGGTTGTTAAAAGTTTATCACCCGCAAAAATAGAGTTTGCACCTGCCATAAAACAAAATGCTTGCTCTAAAGTGCTCATTTCATTTCTTCCAGCAGATAAACGAACCACCGATTGTGGCATAATGATACGTGCTGTGGCAATCATACGCACCATTTCCCAAATAGGAATACGAGGCTGATTTTCTAAAGGTGTACCTTTTACTGGTACTAAAGCATTAATCGGCACCGATTCAGGATGTTTTTCCATGTTAGCTAAAGTTTGTAACATCGAAACTCGATCTTCTACTGTTTCGCCCAAACCCACAATACCGCCACTACAAACTGTTAACTTTGCTTTACGCACATTTTTAATGGTATTTAATCTATCGTCGAATGTACGGGTAGAGATAATTCTTTTATAATCATCCTCAGAGGTATCTAAATTATGGTTATATGCATAAAGTCCTGCATCTGCCAATCGTTGCGCTTGGCTTTCGGTAAGCATACCTAATGTACAGCACACCTCCATATCCAATTCATTTACCGATTTTACCATGTCAATTACGCGGTCAAAATCTTTATTATCCCTCACCTCTCTCCAAGCAGCACCCATACATAAACGAGATGCGCCACCATCTTTTGCTTTTTTAGCTGCGCTAACCACTTGGTCAACTTGCATTAACGCATGAACAGTTAAATCAGTTTGATAACGAGCTGCTTGCGGACAATACGAACAATCTTCGGCACAGCCACCAGTTTTAATAGAAATTAAAGAGCTGATTTGAACTTCAGCATAATCTTTATTTTCACGGTGAACTGATGCCGCTTGATAAACTAAGTCTAAAAATGGTTTATGATAAATTTCCGAAATTTCTTCTTTCGTCCAATCGTGTTTTAATGTTTGCATAATATAATTGTGTACTATATGTTAAAGTAAAAGTTGGCTAGCAAAGCCCAAAATTAGTAAAAAGCCCAAAACATCGGTAAAAGTTGTGATAATAATTGAAGACGCAATGGCAGGATCTATCCCTATTCGTTTCAATATCAAAGGAATACCTGCACCCGTTACTCCTGCAATAATTAAATTTCCTGTCATCGCTAAAAACACCACCAAACCCAGCATTGGGTTGCTATCAAAACTAAGCGCCACGGCAAATACAATTAAACCTGTGACTGCTCCATTAATCAAACCTACCGTAAACTCTTTTAAAACAGCTCTATAAGACTGACTATCCGTTAAGTCATATAAAGAAATACGTCTCACCGTTACCGCCAAAGCTTGCGTAGCTGCATTCCCCCCCATTCCTGCTATAATAGTCATATAAGCCGACAAAACAGGAAAATTAGTAATGGTAGCATCAAAATGACGAATAACCGAAGCCGCCAAAAAAGCAGTCGCCAAGTTAATAATCAACCAAGGCAAACGAGATTTTACAGCCTCTATCCAATTACCACCTAGTTCTTCATCTTCCGAAACCCCTGATATTTTTAAAATATCCTCCGTATTTTCATCTTCCAATACATCAATAACATCATCAAAAGTTACCCTTCCTAAAAGTTTCATGTGGTCATCAACTACCGGAATACTGGTAATGTTATATTGAGAAATCAACTTTGCTACTTCTTCTTGGTCGGTGTCGTGATGCACATAAACCACATCTTCATTTACCATTTGGGTGATTTTAGCATTCCCTTTGGCTTTTATGATGTCTTTAAGTGAAACTATACCTTTAAAAGTATTTTCGTCATCCACCACAAAAACGGTATAAAATTCTTCTACCTCTTCACTTTGGCGAATAATTTCATCAATGGCATCTTTTTTGGTGAGATTAATATTGATACGAATAAACTCCGTGTTCATCAAACCACCCGCTGTTTCTTCGTGGTAGCTCAATAAATTACGAATATTTGATGCGTCATCTTCGCTCAAATCTTCTAGTATTTCCTCTTGTTCGTGTTGTTCTAAATGAGAAATAATATCTGCCGCATCGTCATAGTCAAGCTCTTCGATAATATCGGTACGCTTATCGGGATGCAATTGCAATAAAATATCTTCGGGATGGGCTTCTTCGTGCATTTCCGAGATAACTTCGGAGGCAATTTCAATTGACAACAAATTGATAATGCGCTGTCTATCTTCCTTGCTAATGCTTTCGAATAAAATGGCAATTTCAGATGCGTGATACTCCGCAAGCGTAATTTTTAATTGCTCGTCGTCGCCACCTATAGCTTGTTTCAGCCTAGTTACATCATTTTTATCTAAATCAAATAATTGCATGCGGCGCTAAGGTACAAAAAAATCCCCTTTTAAGGGAAATTAATCTTTATATTAATTGATTTTAAAGCACATACAAAGACTCTGAAAACGGTGGGATGATTTTATTATTCAAGGCAATTGAAAACAAAGTATCTATTGCTTTTCTACCTTCTTCACCTAGATTTATCGAATATTTATTTACATACAAATCAATGTGCTTGTACATTACCTCTTCGTCCATTTCTTGTGCATGAAGTTTGATAAAATCTACACATGATTTAGGATTTTCAAACGCATATTCTACTGATTTTCTGAGCAAACGATTTACTTTTATTTGAATTTCAATCGGCAAATTTCGATTAACAGCTATGCCACCCAAAGGAATGGCGCAACCTGTTAAATTTTCCCAATACGCACCTAAATCCATCACTTTAAACAATCCTTTTTGTTCGTAAGTAAACCTATTTTCATGAATAATTAACCCCAAATCAATTTCATCGTGTATCAATTTTGATTCAATTTCAGAAAACACAATCTCTTCTTTTCTTGTTAATTGAGGATAAGCGACACCTAATAAGAAATTTGCCGTTGTAAATTTACCGGGAATACCAACCAATTTATCATTCGTCAAATCCACTTCACTCAATTGTTTTTTACTAATCAATAACGGGCCAACACCAAAACCCAAAGCACTCCCCGAATCTAATAAAGCATACTGATTAACCACGTACGCAAAGGCATGAAAACTAAGTTTTGTAATATCCAACAAGCCTTGTCTAGCTTTTTGATTTAAGGTTTCAACATCGTCAAAAGAAACTTCAAACTCCAATCCTTCGGTATCAATTTTATGATGAATAAGTGCGTCAAAAATAAATGTATCGTTAGGGCAAGGGGAAAATCCAAGTGTTAATTTCATTGTTTTATTTTAAGTTTTCAAGATAATCAATAGCCCATTTATTCAAATTTTCAATAGCCAATGGGACATTCCAATTCAATTTATTCCGAGGTTCTACATAGTTAGAAATACACCTTACTTGCAAACAAGGGATTTTTTTATTTTCGCAAGCATAAAAAACCGCCGCCCCTTCCATGCTTTCTACCTCAGGAGAAAAACAAGCGATTGTATTTTTTATACTTTTTTCATTGCCATGCACTTTGTTTACCGTAATGGATTTCACTTTAGGCAATGTTAAATTAGATTGATAAGTGCTTAAAAAAGTGTTTTTACCAAAACCTAAATCATCAATTGTTAAAAAACGTTCAACATCTTCAGCGCCTAATTCACTAAAAACATCTGTTTTTACTTCAACCAAAGCACCCAATTCATTTTTTTTATGAAAACTTCCAGCAATACCTAAATTTAAAACAAGCGCATAATCATTATTCAAAAAAACACCTAAGGCAAATGCTGTAGCCGTCATGCCGACGCCCGTAATCAAAATATCAAAATCATCGCCTACCACAAAATCACTCCCAAACAAGTTAAAATGCGACATTAAAGGCATTATCTCATTTGCTGTTGCCGCTACAATCAAAATTTTCATAACACGAAGGTAAAAATTACTATTCAATTTTTATGGAATATACTTTATGCTTAATGGTTTTGTATATTTGCGCCATAAAAAATAAAAATATGATTTACATAACACGACGTGAAACCTTTAATGCGGCACATAAATTAAGCCGTCCTGATTGGTCGGATGATAAAAACGAAAATGTTTTCGGCAAATGTGCTAACCCAAATTGGCATGGACATAATTATCAACTATTTGTAACCGTGAAAGGGGAAATAAACCCAGAAACAGGTTTTTTGGTGGATTTAAAATGGTTAAAAGAAGTTATTAATATTCAAATTATTGACAAGTTAGATCATAAAAATTTAAACTTAGATGTTGATTTTATGAAAGGTCAACTCTCTTCTACCGAAAATTTAGCCATCGCAATTTGGAAAGAGCTTATTCCTCATTTTGAAGGTACAGGTGCTACGCTGCATGCTATAAAAATTGCAGAGACAGAGAACAATTCTATTGAATATTTTGGATAATTTAAGACATGGGAAACGATAAATACGATCACGATGATGAAGTTTTGGGATACCACAAAACAGACAATTATGATGCTAAAAAAATAGCGTCCATATCTAGTGTTTACAAAGATATCTTGAGTGGTATAGGAGAAAACCCTGAACGTGAAGGATTAATAAAAACACCTGAGCGTGTTGCAAAAGCTTTACAATATTTAACCCACGGTTATGACATAGACCCTGCTGAAATATTACGTTCGGCTATGTTTGAAGAAGATTACAATCAAATGGTGGTGGTAAAAGACATTGAAGTTTATTCAATGTGTGAGCACCACATGTTGCCATTTTTTGGAAAAGTACACGTAGCTTACATTCCCAATGGGCACATCGTTGGGTTGAGCAAAATACCTCGTGTAGTAGATGCTTTTGCCCGCCGTTTGCAAGTGCAAGAACGTTTAACAAACGAAATTAGAGATTGTATCAACGAAACTTTAAATCCAGTTGGCGTAGCGGTAGTAATGGAATGTAAACACATGTGCATGGCGATGCGTGGGGTACAAAAACAAAACTCGGTAACGACCACTTCGGCATTTACAGGTTTATTTATGTCTAATGAAAAAACAAGAGCTGAATTTTTAAGATTAATCACAGCAAAATTACACTAAAAGAACAATGAAAGCATATATTTTTCCTGGGCAAGGCGCCCAATTTGTAGGTATGGGTAAAGATTTATACGAAAACCCTTTAGCCAAAGAACTTTTTGAGAAAGCAAACGAAATCATCGGTTTCCGCATCAGCGACATCATGTTTAGCGGCACAGATGAAGAATTAAAACAAACCAATGTAACGCAGCCTGCTATTTTTTTACACTCGGTTATTTTAGCCAAAGTATTAGGCAATGATTTTAAACCAAATATGGTTGCTGGTCACTCATTAGGTGAATTTTCGGCTTTGGTAGCCGCAGGCGCTTTGTCTTTTGAAGATGGATTAAAATTAGTCATCGCTAGAGCAAATGCCATGCAAAAAGCTTGCGAATTGCAACCTTCTACAATGGCTGCAATTTTAGGATTAGCAGATGAAGTGGTCGAAAAAATATGTGCAGAAATTGACGAAGTAGTGGTAGCCGCTAATTACAACTGCCCTGGTCAATTGGTTATTTCTGGAAGCATTGCAGGTATTGACTTGGCTTGCGAACAATTAACCGCCGCAGGTGCTAAAAGAGCATTGAAACTGAATGTGGGAGGCGCTTTTCACTCTCCATTGATGGAACCTGCAAGAATTGAATTGCAACAAGCAATAGAAGCTACTGAAATTAAAGCGCCTATTTGCCCAATTTATCAAAATGTAAATCCTGTAGCAAATACCAATCCTGAAATCATTAAAGCTAATTTGATTACCCAATTAACGGGTGCTGTAAAATGGACACAAACCGTAGTACAATTACTAGCCGATGGCGCTACCGATTTTGTAGAGGTAGGCCCTGGAAATGTATTACAAGGTTTGGTAAAAAAAGTAAACAGAGAGGTAACAACAAGTAGTGCAACTGTTTAAAAGCAAAATCATTGAAATAAAAAAACCTAATCTTTTACAGATTAGGTTTTTTTATGTGGGCCCAGCTGGGCTCGAACCAGCGACCAAAAGATTATGAGTCTTCTACTCTAACCAACTGAGCTATAGGCCCTGCTAAAACTTGTTGTTTTTGCGAGTGCAATATTACATATTTGTATTCAAATTTAAAAGTCCTTTACATGAAAAATATAAAAAATATTATCTTCGATTACGGAAATGTTATCTTCGAAATCAATTTCAATATCGCTCAATCAACTCTTATACAATTAGGTATATCGGATATAGAATCTTTTTTTGGACATAAAAAACAAAATGAAATTTTCAATATTTTTGAGGTCGGCGCTTGTACAGCGGCTCAATTTAGAGATGAAATAAGACAAACTACTCAAAACTTTGAGTTGAGTGATGCACAAATTGATTCCGCTTGGAATAGTTTATTGATTGGTGTGCCCGATAATGACGTACATAAAACTTTACTTGAGGTCAAAAAGAAATATCGTACTTTTTTATTGAGCAATAACAACGAAATTCATTACAATTGGATTTTAAAACACCTAAAAGAAAAATTTAACTTAAACGGGTTGGACTCCTTTTTCGAAAAAACTTATTTATCTCATTTGATGCAAATGAGAAAACCAAATGAAGAAATTTTTAAATTTGTGATGAGGGAAAACAATCTAATTCCTGAAGAAACGTTGTTTATTGACGATAGCCCACAACATTTGGAAGGAGCAAAAAAAATAGGTTTACACACTTTA
>JAIEMU010000196.1 GCA_019751895.1 Sphingobacteriaceae bacterium
TGCAAGTTATTTATATGTTCAAAACCCAAGCGAATACGGCAGTTGGTTGAGTAATCCTAGCTATCACGGTTTTAGTGAAATGTTGTACGAATTTACTTCCTCATCAGCCAACAATGGCAGTGGTTTTGAAGGCTTAGGCGACAATACTTTATTTTGGAATATCTCGACTGGATTGGTGATTTTACTGGCTCGCTTTTTACCCATCATTGGACCTATTGCCATTGCAGGAATTTTGGCTTCAAAAAAATATACACCCGAAAGTAATGGAACTTTAAAAACCGATACGGCAACATTTGGGTTAATGATTTTTGCGGTCATCATTATCTTGGCAGCACTTTCATTCTTCCCTGCATTAACCCTAGGACCAATTGCAGAACATTTTTCAATCAAATAATTTTAATCCTACTTTAATATGAATACTGTAGAAAATACATCTTTGTTTCAAAAAAAATTAATGCTAAGTGCATTAAAACAATCTTTTGTGAAACTACATCCTAAAAAAATGTTCCTCAATCCCGTAATGTTTACGGTTGAAATTGGAACCCTAATTATGTTTTTTGTTTGCCTATGGATTATGGCGGGCGAACAAAACCAAGGTAGCCTAATTTACAATTTAGTCGTTTTTTTTGTATTGCTAATCACTTTATTGTTTGCCAACTTTGCTGAAGCGATAGCCGAGGCAAGAGGAAAAGCACAAGCCGACAGCTTGCGAAAAACAAGAGAAGAAACGCCTGCAAAATTAGAAAATGGAGAGATTATCTCTTCCGCAGACCTAAAAAAAGGCGATATATTTGTTTGTGAAGCAGGCGATTTAATTCCTAGCGATGGCGAAATTATAATGGGTTTGGCAACCATCGACGAAAGTGCAATTACAGGCGAAAGCGCCCCCGTAATTAGAGAAGCTGGAGGAGATAAAAGTTCGGTAACGGGTGGTACAAAAGTATTGTCAGACAAAATAAAAGTAAAAGTAACTACCGAAGTAGGCGAAAGTTTTTTGGATAAAATGATTGCCTTGGTAGAAGGTGCGAGCAGACAAAAAACACCCAACGAAATTGCGTTAACCATTTTATTGGCAGGGTTTACACTCGTGTTTATCATCGTTACCATTACCCTAAAACCATTTGCAGATTTTGCCAATGCACCGATTACCATTGCCGCTTTTATTTCATTATTTATTTGTTTAATTCCAACTACCATTGGCGGATTACTTTCTGCCATCGGCATAGCCGGAATGGATAGAGCCTTGAGAGCCAATGTAATTACCAAAAGTGGTAAAGCAGTAGAAACTGCTGGCGATATTGATGTATTGTTGCTTGACAAGACAGGAACGATTACCATTGGCAACAGAAAAGCAACTGCTTTTTATCCAGCAAATAATATTTCTACCGAAGAATTTATCAAATGTGCAGTATTAAGCTCACTAGCCGACGACACCCCAGAAGGAAAAAGTATTGTGGAATTGGCAGGTGCCGAAGTTGCCCATAAACTTTCTATCGAAGGAGCTACCTTAATCAAATTTACAGCCGAAACAAGAACCAGTGGCGTGATTTTGAAAGATGGAACCAACCTACGAAAAGGAGCGCAAGATGCTGTAAAAAATATTTGCGAAAAGAATGGAAATATTTTTCCTCAAGAAATAGCAGAACAGGTAATCAAAATTTCAACCAATGGAGGAACGCCTTTGGTGGTTATCAAAAATAATGTTGTTCAAGGTGTGGTGGAGCTACAAGATATTATCAAAACAGGAATTAGCGAACGCTTTGAAAGATTAAGAAAAATGGGCATAAAAACGGTAATGGTGACTGGCGACAACCCATTAACAGCCAA
The DNA here is from genome assembly GCA_019751895.1 of Sphingobacteriaceae bacterium. Taxonomy (GTDB): domain Bacteria; phylum Bacteroidota; class Bacteroidia; order Sphingobacteriales; family Sphingobacteriaceae; genus Pedobacter. The sequence continues at coordinate 1,828 of JAIEMU010000196.1, forward strand.
ATTTATAGCCGAAAAAGCGGGTGTGGATGATTTTATTGCAGAAGCTAAGCCTGAAGATAAAATGAATTACATTAAAAAAGAGCAACAAGAAGGTAGATTGGTGGCGATGATGGGCGACGGCACAAATGATGCGCCTGCTTTGGCTCAAGCCGATGTTGGTGTAGCCATGAATAGCGGTACGCAAGCTGCCAAAGAAGCTGGTAACATGGTAGATTTGGACAATGACCCTACCAAACTAATCGAAATTGTTGAAATTGGAAAGCAGCTATTGATGACTAGAGGCACATTAACCACTTTTAGCATTGCCAACGATGTGGCTAAATATTTCGCCATCATTCCTGCATTGTTTGTAGTGGCTATTCCTTCTCTTCAAGGGCTAAACATCATGAAACTACATAGCCCAGAAAGTGCCATTCTTTCGGCAATTATATTCAACGCCATTATTATTCCTCTGCTTATTCCATTGGCATTAAAAGGCGTGGCTTATCAAGCCATTGGCGCAAGTGCGTTGCTCCGTAGAAACTTGCTTATTTATGGTTTAGGTGGACTTATTGTTCCTTTTATAGGGATAAAATTAATTGATTTATTTATATCTATATTTTTCTAAAAACAATGAAAACAAATATCATTTCAGCAATCAAGCTCACGCTTCTATTTTCTATTTTCTTTTGTGGAATTTACAGCGTAATTATTTACGGAATTGCACAATTTGCACCCAACAATGGTAAAGGAGATATTGTTGCCCAAAATGGCAAAATGTATTACAGCAACATTGGGCAGTCTTTTACGGAAGATAAATATTTCAATTCACGCCCATCGGCAGTGAACTACAAAGCCGATGGTAGTGCGGGAAGCAACAAATCGACAAGTAATCCTGAATATTTGAAAGAAATAGACAGTAGAATACAAAACTTTTTGGCGCACAACCCAGGTATAAAAAAATCAGAAATACCTGCCGACTTAATCACCGCAAGCGGAAGTGGATTGGACCCTCACCTATCTGTTGAAGCTGCCAAAATTCAAGTTAATAGAATTGCAAAAATTCGTAATTTAAACCCATCAATATTACTTGAATTAATTCATCAACAAACAGAAAAACCTTTGTTAGGTTTGTTTGGTACAGAAAAAATAAATATCATTAAAATAAATTTAATTTTAGACTCTATAAAATGAAAAAAATAGCCTTCATACTTTGTAGCATCATCGCCATTGGCGCCCATGCACAAACCAATCCTTTAAAAATTACAGGTTATGTAGAAAGTTACTATAATGTTAATTTGAGGAATGTCAATAGTAATTCGCAAGCCAATTTTATCTATTCTTTTAATCGTCAAAATGAATTGAATATAAACTTGGGTTTTATAAAAGCGAATTACGAAAAAAACAATGTAAGAGCCAATTTAGCTTTAATGACAGGTACTTATGCACAAGCTAATCTTGCTGGTGAGCCTTCAGGATTGAGAAATATTTATGAAGCCAATACAGGTGTAAAAATTTCTAAAAACAAAAATTTATGGATTGACGCAGGTGTTTTTGCTTCACACATTGGTTTTGAAAGCGCCGTTGGAAAAGATTGTTGGAGCTTAACACGCAGTATTTTAGCCGATAATTCGCCATATTATGAAGCAGGTGTAAAAGTTTCCTACACATCCGACAATGAAAAATGGTTTTTAAGTGGCTTGTTGTTAAATGGTTGGCAACGCATCCAACGACCAAATAAAAACAGTACGCCTGCCCTAGGTCATCAACTTACCTTCAAACCGAATTCAAAAATTACACTCAATAGCAGCTCTTTTGTAGGTAGTGATATGCCTGACAGCACAAGATTGATGCGTTATTTTCATAATTTTTATGGTCAATTTCAAGTCAATAACCGATTAGGGTTGATAGTTGGATTAGATGTAGGCGCACAACAAAAACAAAAGTCTAGCGCTACTTACAATACTTGGTACGCTCCTATTTTAATCGCTCAATATGCTGCAACCGCTAAAATTAATGTAGCCGCTAGAGCCGAATACTACTCGGATAAAAACCAAGTAATTATCGCTACAAATACTCAAAACGGATTTGACGTATATGGTTATTCATTAAACGTAGATTATAAAATACAAGACAATGTGTTGTGGAGAGTTGAATGTCGAAATCTTAAAAGCAAAGACCAAATATTTAATAGCGACAACCCACAAAATCAAAATACATTTTTAACCACTTCTTTAGCTATTTCATTTTAAATGAACGAAAAAGACAAAACCGTCCAACATTTTCTTGATTTGATTAAAAAATCAAGACGTGGAAAATTCAAAATTTACATCGGCATGAGTGCCGGAGTGGGTAAATCTTATAGAATGCTACAAGAAGCGCATGCACTCTTAAAAAATGGTATTGATGTAAAAATAGGATTTATAGAAACACATTTGCGCAAAGAAACACATGAATTGTTGGACGGTTTACCCATCATCGACCGCAGAAAGATATTTTACAAAGGCAAGGAAATAGAAGAAATGGATGTAAAAAATATCATCAATATTTGCCCAGAAGTGGTTATTGTAGATGAATTGGCACATACCAACGTAGAGGGAAGTAAAAATGAAAAACGCTGGCAAGATGTAATCGAAATATTAGACGCAGGAATTAATGTTATTTCGGCGGTAAACATTCAACACATTGAAAGTTTAAACCAAGAAATCAAAAAAATTACAGGAATAGAAGTTAAAGAACGAATACCTGATAGTATTTTATCATTGGCAGATGAGGTCGTAAATATCGACCTCACCGCCGATGAACTCATCAATAGATTGAAAGATGGCAAAATTTATCATGCCGAAAAAATTCAATCGGCTTTAAATAATTTTTTTAAAAGTGAGAATATTTTACAACTTCGTGAATTAGCTTTAAAAGAAGTAGCTTCGCAGGTTGAACGTAAAGTAGAAACCGAAATTAACAAACCCAATTCGCTAAAACACGAATACTTTTTGGCTTGTATCAGTAGTAACGAAAAAACGGCTAAAAATGTAATCCGCAAAACTGCTCGATTGGCAAATTATTACCATAGCAAATGGTATGTTTTGTATGTGCAAACGCCTAGCGAAAGTGCGAATAAAATACCTTTGGATAAGCAAAGACATCTTATCAATCACTTTAAATTGGCAACAGAATTAGGGGCAGAAATTATAAAAATAAAAAACAATAATGTTGTAAAAACCATCATGCAACAAGCAGAAGAAAGAAATATTACAACTGTTTGCATTGGCAAACCCCATTTCAACTTATTTAAAATAATTTTAGCGACCAATGTTTTCAATGAGTTGCTAAAAAAACTAAGTTCAAGCAATATCGACTTAATTATACTTTCATAAAATGAGAATTAAAACCAAATTAACCTTAGGTGTAGGTTTACTTTTCTTACTGATTATTTTATTAAGCCTTTCGGCGATAAAATACATCAACGAACTAAAAGCAGATACCGAAAACATTTTAGTTGCCAACTACAACAGTATGGAGTATGCTCGAAATATGCTCGAATCATTAGAAAAAAATGAAATCGACGTATTTGAAAAAAGTCTGCAAAAGCAAGAGCAAAACAACTCAGAAATAGGAGAAGCAGAAGCCACTCAAACACTACGCTATCATTTTAATGAATACAAAAAAAATAAAAATACAGCGCCATTAATTAGAAAAAACATATTCAAGATAATGGACATGAATATGCAAGCCATTCAACGGAAAAGCGATTTGGCGATACAAAATTCAACCAATGCAACTACTTTTATTAGCATCATAGGCACGCTTTGTTTTTTTATAGCCTTTATTCTATTGGTAAATCTTCCTTCCAATATTGCTAACCCTGTAAAAGAATTGACCGAAAGTATCAAACAAATTGCCGCAGGAAAATATGCTGAAAAAGTACATTTCGAAGACCATAACGAGTTTGGTGATTTGGCTCATTCTTTTAATACCATGTCTAAAAAGCTATACGAATACAACAATAGTAATTTAGCAAAATTGATGACCGAAAAGAAACGCATTGAAACCTTAATAAATAACATGCACGACCCCGTGATTGGCTTAGATGAAAATCTGAACATCATATTTATCAACGAAATTGCACAAGAAATTATCGGTCTGAAAAACGAAACTTTGATTGGTAAACATGCAAACGAATTGGCTTTAGAAAACGATTTAATTCGCTCATTAATTCGAGATTTAAAGTCAAATGAAAGCACCGATAAAACCCCATTAAAAATATACGCAAATCATAAAGAAAGTTATTTTGAAAGGGAAAATTTAAAAATACACATTACGCCCACTGGCGAAAACGAAGAAATTCTAATTGGTTATGTAATTATTTTAAGAAACGTAACCGAGTACAAAGAATTAGACGTAGCCAAGACTAATTTTATAGCTACAGTTTCTCATGAATTAAAAACCCCTATTTCATCCATCAAAATGAGCTTGCAATTGCTCGAAAACAAAAAAATTGGAATCATAAACGAGGAACAAAAAAATTTAATTGACAGTATAAAAGATGATGCTGGTAGATTGTTAAAAATCACTGGCGAACTTCTAAACATGACGCAGATCGACAGCGGTAAAGTTCAACTAACCTTGTATCCTTCCCAACCTAAAGAAATTTTGAATTATGCTATCGAAGCGACACAAACACAAGCTAGCAATAAACACATTAAATTTGATTTAAATTACCCTGAAAAAATAGCAAATATTAATGTTGATACTGAAAAAACGGCTTGGGTTTTAATCAACCTTATCTCAAACGCGATTCGTTATTCTTACGAAAATTCAACTATTTTTATTTCTATCCAACAAACAGATGAAAATATCAATTTTCTTATAAAGGATATGGGACAAGGCATCTCTCCTCAATACAAAGACAAGATATTTGACCGTTATTTTCGAGTACCAGGCACTAAAAAAGAAGGAACTGGATTGGGTTTAACAATCAGCAAAGAATTTATTGAAGCGCAAGGCGGAAAAATAACTGTAAACAGCGAATTTGGATTAGGCAGCGAATTTATGGTCACCTTTCCTATCCTAAAAGTCTAATTATTTTCCGAAGCTAATTTACTATGCTTAATGCCATACGCAAAATAAACAACCAAACCGATGAGTAACCAAATTCCAAAACCTATCCAATTGCTAATGCCTAACTCACACATCATATAAAGACAGCATAACAATCCCAAAACGGGAATTAAAGATAAGTTTTTAGTGACACAGAAGTAAGCTATCACAAAACAAATGATGATAAAAATCCACATCGGTATTTTATGGCTGAACAATGACCAACCCGATTCGAATTTCTTTTGATTCGATATTTTCGAATTGTTTACAAACTGTGTGTAGTTTACTGCATCCAAACTGTTTAAATATTTTTCTGCGTCTATGTTCTCTATTTTTTGATTGCTCAAATCTGCAACTTCTTGTTTTAGCAAATCCAATTCAGTAGTGTTCAGCGAAGTAATCAATTTTACTGGTTCATTTACTTTTTCTTTGTTGGTAATAAAAGAAACTGTTTCGGTTTTAAACTTCGTAAAAGCTAAAAAAATTAAGCCTAAAAAAAGAATAGGAATGATAAATTTTGAATTTACATACGGTGTTTTAAACTTTCCTCGTTGTACATCAGGTTTATTTTGCAAGACCAAAACCCCTGCACAAACCAACACAAATGCAAACAAAGTACCAATAGAACACAAATCGGTTACGGTGGTTAAATTCAAAAATAACGATGGAATAGCGACCACAAAACCAACCACTATGGTTGAAAAAGATGGCGTTTTGTATTTAGGATGTACTTTTGAGAATGCTTTTGGCAACAAACCATCTCTGCTCATGCTCATCCAAATACGTGGTTGTCCCATTTGAAAAACCAACAAAACACTCGCCATGGCAAAAACCGCACTTACCGCCACAATGCCACTTACTATTTTTAAATCAATTTTATCGAAAACAAAAGCCAATGGATCGCCCACATTTAAAGTGTCGTAGCTAACAATCCCTGTTAAAACCAAAGCAATGGCGACATACAAAGCCGTACAAATGATAATTGCCCACATCATGGCTCTTGGCAAGTCACGTTGAGGGTCTTTACATTCTTCAGCAGTTGTAGAAATGGCATCAAAACCGATGTAGGCAAAAAATACAGCCGAAACACCTTTTAATATCCCAGAAATGCCATTGGGTGCAAATGGATTCCAATTTTTGGTATCAATGTAAAAAACACCCACCGACAAAACCAATAAAATTACCGCCAATTTCACGACCACCATTGCATTGCTCGCATTTTTACTTTCCTTCATTCCTCTATAAATAAGCCAAGTAATCAGCACAATAATGGCTAAAGCTGGCAAATCCGCTACAAAATGAAAGCTTCCTATTTTTGGTGCACTTATCCATGCATTGTTTGCAAATTTCACATTGTCAGAAATTTCACTCACATCCTTTCCTGCGTTGATTAAAGCTGCATATTGCTTGCTGCCATTCATCGCTGAAAAATAATCCATGGTTGCCCAATCAGGCACATGTATTCCATCAATGTTTAAAAAAGGTATTTTTATAGATGATAAAAGCCCCGTAAAATAATCGGACCACGAAATAGCAACTGTAATGTTGCCAATAGAATACTCCATAATCAACGACCAACCAATAATCCAAGCTATCAATTCGCCAAAAGCAACGTAAGAATAAGTATAAGCACTACCCGAAACAGGCACCATAGAAGAAAACTCGGCATAGGCAAATGCTGCAAAACTGCAAGCTATCGCTGTAAAAATAAACAGAAAAATAACCGCAGGACCACCATCTGCACTCGCTTTTCCGATGGTGCTAAAAATACCTGCGCCAATAATTGCGGCTATTCCAAAAGCAGTTAAATCTCTTACGCCTAAGGTCTTGTTCAACAAATTATCATGATCACCATAACCACTTTTAGCATCTTCTAATATTTTGGAAACTGTTTTTTTTCTGAATAATTTTTTTAACATAACTAAGTTTATATGGTTCGATTTTCAAACATAAATAAAAAGGCTACAATTTTCAATATTACTACCAATTAAAAATTATTAAAATCAAACCTTAATTTCATCTGTGGTTTTTGCTGCCGCTATGCAAGCTAAATTATATATTGTTTAACTCATTTTTTACAAAGCGCACCAATTCTTTGACATAAGCTGCCGTAAAATCGAATTTAATCCCCGCTGTTTCATAAATTTCGTTCATCGGTTTGGTATAGCCCAATGCCAATGCGTCCAAATATTGTTGCAAACCTTTTGCTGGATTTTCTTTGTAATTTTTCCAAACGGCAATAGCGCCCAATTGCGCAATTGCATATTCGATATAATAAAAAGGTACTTCAAACAAATGCAATTGTTTTTGCCAAATGTTTTCAAATTGTGGCTCTAAATCTTCCCAATTGGCAAAACCAGCACCAAAGCGTTTGTAAATTTGCTTAAAAGCCGTAGCCCTATCTTCTACACTATGGGTTGGATTTGTATAAATCCAATGCTGAAACTGATCAATCACGGCAACCCAAGGCAAGGTTTTCAATACATCAATCAGCTGCTCTCTTTTTGCTCGTTTCAAATCTTCTTCATTGTCAAAATACACATCCCAATTGTCCATTGAGATTAATTCCATGCTCATCGAAGCCAATTCGGCTACCTCACTCGGACAATGTTTAAAGTCATTTAATTCTAAATCCGCCGTCAAAAAAGTATGTATCGCATGCCCACCCTCGTGAACCATCGTAGTCAAATCTCGAACCGAATTGGCTGAATTCATAAAAATAAATGGCGCACCTGTTTCGGCCAATGGATAATTGTATCCACCTGGCGCTTTCCCCATCCTACTCTCTACATCAAACAAATTGTTAGCTTTCATGGTTGCCAATTTTTCACCCAACTGGGGATGAATAGCCGTAAAACAAGCGATACTTTTATCAATCAAATCTTGACCATTTTCAAAAGGTTTTAAAGCTTCTTTGCCACTGGTATCCACCTCCATATCCCAAGGTTTCAACAAATTTAAGCCTAACTTTTCTTGACGGTTTTCGGCTATGTTCTTCAACACTGGAACCACTTCTTTTTCTATCGCTTCAGCAAAATCATAACAATCTTTTACACCATAATCAAACCTGCCCAATGCCTGAAACATATAATCTCTATAATTCTCAAAACCTGCATTTACCGCTACTTGATGCCTCAAAACAACCAACTCATCAAACAAAGCATTCAGTTCTGCTTTTGCCTCCAACCTTCTCGCTTGAATAGTTTTCCATGCTTGTTCTCGCAACGCTCTATTCGTGTTTTTTAGGAAATTTGATGCCTGTTCTAAAGTGTATTCTTTTCCTTCAATCGTTACGCTCATTGCACCCGTAATGCTTTGATATTTTTGTTGCGTTACTTGCAATTTGGTAAACAAAGGCACATTTTCGTCACGATAAAGCTCCAAAGATTTTTTAATTCCCCTTAGGTAAACAAAATATTTATCCGTATCTAATTGATTTACAAACTCGCTGTTCATCAATTTTTTATTCAAATCGTTTGCCAAAGGCGAAATTTTAGGTTCTATTTCTTCGGCAAAATATTGAAAATCGTTTCTCAATTGTTCGTTTTCGGTATCGCAACTCATTTTGATGTAGCGCCAAGCAAAATTTTCTTCCAAAGCTGCTTCCAATTCGCTTTTATCTTTGAGCCATTGCTCCAATTTTTCTACATCTTGAATCTCTCTAGTCAACAACTCGTTGAAAATCGGCTCTAGGTTTATCCAATCTATGGTCAAATCTTGAGGAATATAATTTCTTTGTTTTGGGAAAATCTTTAAATCTTTCATATAAAAATAATTTTAGCGATGTCTTAAATAAGCATCTATTAAAAAACAAATTGAAAACACAACGGATGCAAATCCATTGGTGGTGGCAAAAGCTCTGTTTACTTTAGAAATATCATTTGGTTTTACCAGCATGTGCTGATACACCAACATGCCACAGAAAAACAAAACACCTGCATTGTACAAAACACCAAACTGTGTATAAAACATAGGTAATATGATGCAAAATGCAGATAAAAAATGTAACAAAACGGATAAATTTAAAGCTTGCTTAATGCCTATTTTTGCAGGAATAGAATGAAGCTGTTGCGCTTTATCAAAATCTTCGTCCTGAAGGGCATAAATGATATCAAAACCACTTACCCAAAACAAAACTGCAAACGAATAAAATAATGGAACAATGTTAAAATGACCTGTTACCGCAATATAAGCACCAATGGGCGCCAACGACAAACCCAAACCTAATACCAGATGACACAAAGCCGTAAATCGTTTGGTATAGCTATAAAAAAGCACTACAAACAAAGCGATTGGCGACAAATAAAAGCACATTGAATTGATAAAATAAGTAGCTACAAAAAATAAACTACAATTGATTAAAACAAAGTTTAAAGCTCCTTTTGGAGATATTTTGCCTGCAGGAATATCTCTTTCCTTCGTTCTTGGGTTTTGAGCGTCGATATCTCTATCCAAATAGCGATTAAAAGCCATTGCTGCGTTGCGGGCAAAAACCATGCAAAGCACCACTAAAACTAATTTCTGCCATTCAAATGGTGTGCTGGTGGTGGTAATTCCTAAAAAAAAACCGATAAAGGCAAAAGGCAACGCAAAAATAGAATGCGCAAATAAAACTAACGAAAAATACTTTTTCATAAACTTTTTGTATCGTTACTAATTTATTTTGTGTTCAAAACAGGCATCACAAAATCTAAATTTGTGTCTGAAATAAATTGAAGAATTTCATCTCTACCTGTTCCTTTTTCCGAAGAAGTAATAAAATACGGAGGAGTTTCTTCAAACCATGCCGACAAGGCTTTGGTAAATTTATTTACATTTTGTTTGCTCTTGTCGTACGATTGTTTGTCGGCTTTGGTGAATGCCAACACAAAAGGAATTTGTATTTCGCCCATCCAACAACAAAATTCTAAATCTATTTTTTGAGGTTCTAATCTACTGTCAATCAAAACAAAAACACACTGCAAACTTTCCCTTTTGGTGATGTAATGACGAATAAAAACTTCCCATTTTTCACGGCTATTTTTGGATACCTTGGCATAACCATATCCTGGCAAATCGACGATATACCATTTATCATTTACCAAAAAATGATTTATTAATTGTGTTTTACCTGGTCGTTGAGAGGTTTTTGCCAATCCATGTTGATTGACCAACATATTGATTAAAGATGATTTCCCTACATTCGAACGCCCTATAAAAGCGTATTCGGGCATATTTGCAGTCGGCAAGGCCGATATTTTGGTATTGCTACAAATAAAAGTTGCTGTTTTTATTAACATAAGGGCAAAGGTAGAAATAAGTTTTTGCTTAGCACTAAAAACAGCCTGTAGATTTAATTTTAATGAAACGATTTTATATAATCAAAACCAATTTTACTTTTTTTTAAAAAAACCATATCAAACGAAAAAATATTTTTATCAATTTAAATACAATTTTTGCAATTTTTAATTCCGTAACCTTATCTTGAATAATTTCAATTGAACAATCATATTTTAAAAACATATATTTGCTAACTAACAGCAAAAAAAAGGTTTAAAACATATACTTTTCTTTTACCAATAAAAACATTAAACTCTATGCTAAAGAAAACGCTCATCAGCCTATTCATTGTATTAACAAGCCATTTTACAAGTTTTTCGCAAAAAAAAGATACTTTTGAAGAACTTAAAAACAAAGCTGAACAAGGAGACCCAACTGCTCAATACAATTTAGGTCTTTTACTCCAAGAAGACCAAGAGAGCATAAAAGGCAAAAAAGAAGCTTTCTTTTGGTACACAAAAGCAGCTAAACAAGGACATGCAAAAGCTCAATTCAAATTGGGACTTATGAATCTGGAAAAACGAGTTACTCCTACAATAAACCATATAGAAGCTGATATTTGGTGGACAAAAGCAGCTGAACAAGGAGATGTAGAGGCTCAATATAACTTAGCTAGTATGTATAATGATACATTCCTTTATCCTTATATGATAGATGACCCAATAGCTTTTTATTGGTACACTAAAGCCGCTAAGCAAAACCATGCAGAAGCTCAGCTTAAATTAGGGCTTATGTACTATAAAGGTAAAGCCACTTCAAAAGACTTAAATGAAGCTTTTGATTTATACACTAAAGCAGCTGAACAAGAAAACACAGAAGCACAATTCAATTTAGGCTATATGTATAAGCATGGAGAAGGAACCTCTAAAGACCTTGAAAAAGCTATATATTGGTACACTAAAGCAGCTGAAAAAGATCATTTAAATGCTCAATATAACTTAGGGACAATCTATTATAATGAACAAATAAACTTTGAAAAAGCTATATATTGGTACACTAAAGCGGCTGAACAAAGATATGTAAAAGCTCTATTCAACTTAGGACTTATGTATGAGAATGGAGAAGGAACTTCTAAAGACCTTGAAAAAGCTATACATTGGTACACTAAAGCAGCTGAACAAGGATTTGATAAAGCTCAATTCAACTTAGGACTTATCTATTATGATGGTAAGTTTAAAGACTTAAAAAAATCAGCTTTTTGGATAAAAAAAGCTGATAAAAACGGGTACAATGCTGCAAAAACGTTTTGGAATGAAAAAGGTCTTTCGAAATATGACAAATAATTAATATTGAAAAACTAAAATGTTTAGATTACATTTACTTTAGGTAGAACTCTTTTATCTATTTAATGTAAAAAAATCTGTTTAGGGTTATTGTGTTGCATAATTCCCAATTTTAGCACTTTTTTAAATTAGAAAAATTCTTTAATTTTTCTAATTTATTATTGTTGTTGGAATATGGTCAAGTTTGCCTTTGAGTTTGCAGTCTGAATAATTGCTTTTATATCGGGAATTAAGGATTGGTTTTGAAGCATTTTATAATTGGAATGGCAATTTAGATATATGCTACAAACATAGTAAAAAGCAATTAAAAGCAAGCGAATGAAACAAAAAAAGCATCTACTTGGGATTAGGATGCTTTGTTCCTGAACAGGTCAAAAAAAAAATCATTTTTAACACTGATTCACTATTTTTTATCGAAAAATAGCGTACATGAATAACTAATCCCTATGCTTTTCTCGGTATTTTTTTAATAATTCTCGCTTAAATGATTCTTGAGCGATATAAAACTTAGCCACGGTTTTGATATTCAAGGCATTTTTAAATTTGGTATAATATTTTCTTTCTAAATTAAAATCTTTCTGTTTAAAATCACTTTCTTTTTGTAGCATAGCACTCACTTCACTATCCGACAATTCATCAATCTGTTCAACCTTTTTATAGCGAATCATGTCTTTCATACAAAAATTACGCAGGGCCATTTGTTCTTTTTGATATTCTTTAAATATTGACCAAAAAATCTTTGCATCATCCGCCGACAAATCCAATTTTTGGGTAAAATAACCCACCCTTAAAGCTTCTATTTCTTCATTGTGTTTGGCTTGTGCACTTACAAAAAAGGGCATCGCAAACATTACAATTAAAATCGCTATCTTTTTCATATTATTTATTTTTATATTCTTGGGTAATGTCTTTTTCTGTATAATTATTTAAAATATAAGCCTCCATATCGTCAGCATCTGCATTTTCTATTTGCTTTGAGGTATTTATTTCATCCAAAATATCTTCTTCTTTCAACTCATACAAAAGCTGCTCTCTTTGCAGTTCAACCTCCGTTAAAGTGTTCATTTGCTTCGACTTGCTTTGCATCATCCAAATCGAGCTAGCGATAATCAGCACCACACTCGCTGCCGCAGCATATCTAATTAAGGCGTAGTAATTAAATCCAATTGTTTTCTTTTGATTTGTTTTGGCAACAATTTCGGATTGCAGTTTTTCGAAATAATTTTCGGGTATGGTAAAATCCTTTGCTTTTAATTCGGCTAAGGAAACATCAGTTTTGATGCGTTGGGTCAATGATTCAAAGTAATTTTCTGGCACAGCAAAAGGTGTCTCTTTAGGCATTTTAGCTAAAGTAGGAAATTCATTTTGCCAAGAATTGTTTTCTAAATCATTTTGCATGGTTTTGTATTGACTATGATTTATAAAAAAGGTTTAAAATTTAATTTCATCATTTAAAATTAGCGTTTCAATTTTTTTGGCTGCCAAATGATACGAGGCTTTTAAAGCACCCACGCTTGTTCCCAAAATATCCGCTATTTCGGTATATTTCAATTCATCGAAATATTTCATATTAAAAATTAAGCGTTGTTTTTCGGGCAAAGAGAGAATTGCTTTTTGGAGTTTCAATGCCAATTTATCGCCGTCAAAATAAGAACTAGAAATCAGCTTTTCAGCCTCCTCTGCCCCTACTTCTTCAAACGAGATGTTATATTTTTGCTTTTTTTTGTTTAGAAAAGTGATGCATTCGTTGGTAGCGATGCGGTAAATCCAGGTAAACAATTGCGCATCGTTTCTAAACTTTTCTAAGTTTTTCCAAACTTTTACAAACGTATCTTGTACCAAGTCATCGGCATCTTCATGGTCGAGCACCATTCTACGGATATGCCAATATATTTTTTGTTGATATTTGATTAAAAGCAGGTTAAAGGCTTCATTTTTTGTATCCTCGATTGAGAATTTCAACAAAATTTCCGAATCTTCAACCTGCTCTTTCAAATTTTATTTTCTTGACATCACTTTTTGAGCCGCAGCAACGATGTCGCTAGGGTCTAATTTATATTTTGTCATCAATTGGTCTGGCGTTCCGCTTTCACCAAAGCTATCATTTACCGCCACAAACTCTTGTGGAGTTGGCAATTCGGTAGCCAACAAACGGGCTACACTTTCGCCCAAACCACCAAATTTATTGTGTTCTTCGCAAGTAACGATACAGCCTGTTTTTTTAACCGATTTCAAAATCGCCTCATCATCCAAAGGTTTGATGGTGTGAATGTTGATAATTTCGGCATCAATACCTAAAGCTGCCAATTGCTCGCCTGCCTCGATGGCTCTCCATACCATGTGGCCGGTAGCTACAATGGTTACGTCTTTACCTTCGTTTACCATCCATGCTTTTCCGATTTCAAATTTTTGATCTGCTGGTGTAAAAACAGGCACCGCAGGGCGACCGAAACGCAAGTAAACTGGACCTTTATAATCCATAATCGCTAAGGTAGCGGCTTTGGTTTGGTTAAAATCGCAAGTATTGATAACCACCATACCTGGCAACATTTTCATCAAACCGATGTCTTCTAATATTTGGTGGGTTGCGCCATCTTCGCCAAGAGTTAAACCTGCGTGTGAGGCACAAATTTTTACATTTTTATCCGAATAGGCAACCGATTGACGGATTTGATCGTAAACTCTTCCTGTAGAAAAGTTGGCAAAAGTACCTGTAAATGGAATTTTACCGCCAATGGTCATTCCTGCTGCAATGCCTATCATGTTGGCTTCTGCAATACCAACTTGCACAAAACGCTCTGGAAATTCTTTAATAAAAGCGTCCATTTTTAAAGAACCTATCAAATCGGCACAAAGTGCTACTACATTTGGGTTTCTTCTACCTGCTTCCAACAAGCCTTCGCCAAAGCCCGAACGGGTATCTTTTTTTTCAGAATATGTATATTTTTTCATTTTTTTTCTAATCTAATGGGGAATTAATAATCGCCTAAAGTTTCAGGTAGTTGCGCCAAAGCCGTTTCTAGTTGTGCATCGTTTGGTGCTACGCCATGCCATTTGTGTGTGCCTACCATAAAATCTACGCCAAAACCCATTTCTGTGTTCATTAAATTCAAAATTGGTTTTCCTTTTCCTGTCAAAGTTTTGGCATGGTTTAAGGCTTCTATGATTTTAGTCATGTCGTTTCCTTCAGAGGTGATTACATGCCAACCAAAAGATTCAAATTTTGCTTGTAGATTGTCCAATGAAAGCACTTTTTCGGTTGGTCCATCAATTTGTTGTCTGTTCAAATCTACGGTGGCAATCAAATTATCTACCTTGTTGTGCGAAGCAAACATGGCCGCTTCCCAGTTTTGTCCTTCTTGCAATTCTCCATCACCTTGTAGGGTATAAACCAATGATTTATCTCCATTCAATTTTTTGGTTAAAGCCGCACCAATTGCTACCGAAACCCCTTGACCCAACGAACCTGAAGCCATTCTGATGCCTTCTAAATGTTCATGCGTGGTAGGGTGACCTTGCAAACGGGTATTTAATTTGCGGAAAGTAGCCAATTCGCTCACTTCAAAATAACCCGAACGAGCCAATGCACTGTACCAAACTGGAGAAATATGTCCGTTTGAAAGGAAGAATAAATCTTCTCCTACCCCATTCATGTCAAATTTTGGGTTGTGATTTAACACCTCAAAGTAGAGTGCTGTAAAAAAATCGGCACAACCTAAAGATGCACCAGGATGCCCTGATTGTACTGCATGTACCATTCTAAGCACATCTCGTCTGATTTGAGATGCCGTTTGTTCTAATTCTTTTATGGTTTTTTTCATTGAATGATGAATGTTTTTTTTTTGACAAAGGTAAATATTATAATGTTAAATTATTCACAATTTTTATTCTATTATACGATGCTTAAAAAACAAAAAAACGGCTTTTAAATGTTGTTTAAATGCAGTTTGAAAATTTAGTGTTTAGTGTTGATTTTTTAGCACATACATCCTGCGGAAGACTTGCGCTAGGCGGGTACTAGGTGGAAATATATGCGTTAGAAACGTAAATCTCGTTACAAACGAGAACGAGTGGGGTTAACAAACGGAGTATTTACACTAACAACATTTTTATAACTATTTTTATATTCATATATTTGCATAACAAGTATATAAGTTTATTTACACATTAAAATGGGCTTTATAGTCATAAGCGATTTAAAACCAAAGCGACTACGCCACTAAACAATTAGTATCATGAAAGTAATGTTAGACATTAAAGACAATAAAGCTGATTTCGTAATGGAATTATTACGTAGTTTACCATTTGTAAAGGCTGAACAGATAAGCCCTGCCAATGATAGTCTTTCGGATAATATTAAAGCTGGTTTGCAAGAGGTTCGCCTTTTTAAAAAAGGTGAATTAAAAACTACATCCGCTAAAGATTTTTTGAGTGAGTTATAATATTGAACTTTCTGATAACTTTAAAAAGGAAGCCAAAAGGCTTTCTAAAAGATACCTATCGTTAAAAACTGAACTGGCTGAACTGTTTACCGAACTGGAAGAAAACCCAACTACAGGTACACCGCTAGGAAACGACATTTACAAAATTCGTTTAGCTATCGCTTCTAAAAACAAAGGAAAATCTGGTGGGGCAAGAGTTTTATCATTTGTAAAAGTTACCAAAACTACCGTACTACTTTTCTCCATTTACTCCAAAGGCGAAGTAGATAAACTGACAGATAAACAAATACAGGAACTCATTAAAGCGTATTTGTAGCTAAAAAAAAATACTTGTTGGTGAGAACACC
>JAIEMU010000001.1 GCA_019751895.1 Sphingobacteriaceae bacterium
AGAGGTGGTTGCTAAAATGAAAAATTTGGTAAAAGAGTACATCAGCGAAAATTCTATTTTCGAAGAATTAGACAACAAATAGCGATAAGAAAAAGGGGCTAAGGAAATTTAGCCCCTTTTACATTATATTTCTTTCACACATCTTACGATTGCATTTTTATCGTAAGCACACAAATCCCATAATTCAGGTTGTTCGCCGTGTTCAATAAATTTATCTGGAATACCCAAACGCACCACTTTCGCTTGATAATGATGGTCGGCCATAAATTCTAAAACCGCACTGCCTACGCCACCTTGGATGCAACCATCTTCAACGGTGATGATTTTGCTATATTTTTTAAACACTTCGTGAAGTAAAGCATAGTCTAGTGGTTTTGCAAATCTAAGGTCGTAATGCGCTGGATTGATGCCTTCGTTTTTCAATTCGGCACAAGCCTCAATGGCAAAATTTCCTACGTGTCCAAAGCTAAGAATGGCAATGTTTTCGCCATCGCATATTTTTTGACCTTTGCCTACTTCCAAAGCTTTCAAGGGTTGCTTCCAATCCACCATTACACCGTTTCCACGTGGATAACGAATAGAAAAAGGTCCCATGTTTTCTTGTTGAGCGGTGTACATTAAGTTTCTCAATTCTTCTTCGTTGATAGGTGCACTCACAATCATGTTTGGAATACAACGGAAGTAAGCGATGTCGTAAGCTCCGTGATGCGTAGCACCGTCGGCACCTGCCAAGCCTGCTCTATCTAAGCAAAATACAACATTAAGGTTTTGAATTGCCACATCGTGAATAACTTGGTCGTAAGCCCTTTGCATAAAACTACTGTAAATATTACAGAATGGAATCATACCTTGGGTAGCCAAACCAGCAGAAAACGTAACGGCATGTTGTTCGGCTATTCCTACGTCAAAAGCTCTTTTTGGCATGGCTTTCATCATAATATTCATTGATGAACCTGAAGGCATGGCAGGAGTAATTCCCACTATTTTTTCATTCTTTTCTGCCAATTCAACTAGGGTGTTTCCAAATACATCTTGATATTTGGGCGCTTGAGGTGTGGATGAAGTCGATTTTTTGATTTCGCCAGTAATTTTGTCAAACAAACCTGGCGCATGCCATTTGGTTTGATCCTGTTCTGCTAAAGAAAATCCTTTACCTTTTACGGTGATGCAATGTAAAAGTTTTGGACCAGGAATTTCCGATAAGTCACGGATAACAGAAGCTAAACGAACCACATCATGACCATCAACGGGACCAAAATATCGAAAGTTCAAGGCCTCAAAAAAGTTGCTTTGTTTTAGCAAAGTTCCTTTAATGCTTTTTTCTATTTTTTTCGCATATTTATGCGCATCAGGACCTAGTTTTGAGATGTTGGTTAATACATTTGAAATTTCATCTCTAAATCTATTGTAGGTTTTGGAAGTGGTAATATCGGTAAGATATTCTTTCAATGCACCAACATTGGGGTCAATCGCCATGCAGTTGTCATTCAAAATCACCAACACATTCGAGTTTTCTATCCCTGCATGGTTCAATGCTTCAAAAGCCATTCCTGCGGTCATGGCACCATCGCCAATTACGGCAACATGCTGACGGTCGGTTTCGCCTTTTAAACGAGAGGCAACCGCCATACCCAAAGCCGCAGATATTGAGGTAGAAGAGTGTCCTACACCAAAGGTGTCGTATTCGCTTTCGCTGATTTTAGGAAAACCGCTAATGCCTTTAAAAATTCGATTGGTATGGAAGCTGTCTTTTCTTCCTGTTAATATTTTATGCCCATAGGCTTGATGACCAACATCCCAAATCAGCTTGTCATAAGGCGTATTGAGCGCATAATGCAAGGCGACAGACAATTCAACTACGCCCAAACTAGCACCAAAATGCCCTCCATTTACACTCACCGTATCAATGATAAATTGACGTAATTCATCGCATATTTGTGGTAAATCTTGTGGACTGTATTTTTTTAAATCAGATGGGAATTGAATGTGTTGTAAAATATGTTCAGGTTTAGTAGGCATGGTTTTGTTTGGTAAAAATTAGATTCAAAAGTACGGCATTTACTTTAATAATTTAAATTTTAAATTACATTAAAGTTCTTTGTGTTTTGGGCTCGATAATAGATAAAATTTTGTTTATTTTGCGCAAGTAAATTTTTAATCATTATACAATTTAAAACCATATAAAAATGAAACGAGATTCGGTAATTTTTGATTTAATTAACCAAGAGTTAAATCGCCAAGAGCATGGAATTGAGCTTATTGCTTCTGAAAATTTTGTTAGCAAACAAGTAATGGAAGCTGCGGGTTCTGTGTTAACTAATAAATATGCAGAAGGATTGCCTAATAAACGTTATTATGGAGGTTGCCAAGTCGTAGATGAAATTGAAAATTTAGCGATTGAAAGAGCTAAAAAATTGTTTGGCGCAGCGTGGGTAAATGTTCAGCCTCATTCGGGAGCACAAGCCAATGCTGCGGTGATGTTGGCAGTTTTAAAGCCTGGAGATAAAATTTTAGGCTTCGACTTGTCGCATGGAGGGCATTTAACACACGGTTCACCAGTTAATTTTTCAGGAAAATTATATCAACCATTTTTTTATGGTGTAAAAAAAGAAGACGGCTTAATTGATTATGCAAAATTAGAGGAAGTAGCGTTGGCTGAAAAACCTAAATTAATTATTTGCGGTGCTTCGGCTTATTCTCGTGATTGGGATTACGCTTTCATTCGCTCGGTAGCGGATAAAATTGGCGCTTTGGTTTTGGCAGATATTTCGCATCCTGCGGGTTTAATTGCCAAAGGTTTGTTGGCAAATCCACTTCCACATTGCCACATTGTAACCACAACCACGCACAAAACTTTACGTGGCCCAAGAGGTGGAATGATTATGATGGGCAAAGATTTTGAAAATCCATGGGGATTAACGACGCCAAAAGGTGAAGTGAAAATGATGTCAGCTTTGTTGGATATGGCTGTTTTTCCAGGTACGCAAGGTGGTCCATTGGAACATATTATTGCTGCCAAAGCCATCGCTTTTGGAGAGGCTTTAACCGACGATTACTTGGTTTATATTCAACAAATACAAAAAAATGCACAAGCTATGGCGAAAGCATTTGTAGCCAAAGGGTATGGAATTATTTCAGGCGGAACCGACAATCATTTGATGTTAATTGATTTGAGAAATAAAAATATCAATGGTAAAGTAGCTGAAAAAGCATTGGAAAATGCAGATATTACGGTAAATAAAAACATGGTGCCTTTTGATGATAAATCTCCATTCATTACCTCAGGCATTAGAGTAGGTACGGCAGCCGTTACCACCAGAGGTTTCAAAGAAGCTGAAATGGTTCAGATTGTAGATTTGATTGATGAGGTATTGACCAATCCTGAAGATGAAAACAATTTGGCAGCGGTAAGAGCAAAAGTGCTAAAACTTGCCAATGCGTTTCCTTTGTATAAATAGGGGACAGGTTTTTTAAAATTTAAATAGCGTTTAAATATATTTTAAACGCTATTTTTTTGAAAGAAAATATTTGCTAATCATTTAACGTCATTCTGAAAATGCTAAGTTGTGTACCATCTTATATTTGCATCAAAAAGCTGGTTAAGTTTTCTTTTTTTACCAGACCAATTTTTTTTCTGAGGCGATAACGGGCCAATTCTACACCCGAACTAGAAATATTCATCACTTCAGCTATTTCTTTAGTCGACATATTCATCAACAAATAGGTTGATAAATCCATTTCTCGTGGAGAGATGGTTGGATATTTTTCTTTTAGTCGTTTAAGAAACTCAAAGTGAACATTTCGGATGTTTTTTTCTAAGTTTTTTAAACTTTTATCTGTGTTTACTTCTTTCGAAATGCTTTTACTTAATTTCATAAATTGGAAACGAGTAGGTTCGTCAAAAGCGTCTACATTGAAGTCTTTTAATTTGTTGATAATTCCAGTTAAAATCTTGTTTTTCTTTACCATTTGCAACGAATTAAGAACCAGTTCTTTATCCTTTGTCAAAATTTTAAGTTGAAGATTTGCGTTTTCTAGTCTTTCAATTTCCTGTTCCAACCCAAGCTGTTGTTTTCGTATTTTGTTTTCTTTTTCAGTATAAATTTGACTTTGTTTAATTGTTTCAATATGCTTAGTTTCTATTATTTTTAGCTTCATTTTATTGAGGATAAAATAAATGATTGATATAATGCCAATTATGTAAAAAAAGCAGGCTAAATAATGTCTATACCAAGGTGGCATTATTTTAAATGTAATTGTTGACGGAGCAGATTCAATACCAGAACTGTATCGAACTTTAACGGACATTTGATAGTCACCTTCTTTTAAGTTAGTGTATTCCTTTACCGGATTTGTTGACCAATTACTCCATTTTGTATCAAACCCGTCTAGCTTACATGAAAATTCAATATTTTTTAGATTTTCGTAGGATGGAGATGAAAAAGTGAATTTTACATTGTTAGAAGCGTAGGGTAATTCATATTCTTTTAAATCGAGGGGTTTATTTGTGAAAATCAACGTGTCAGTTGAATAGGTGAAACGCCTAATCACAGCTTGTGGTAGCTGATTTAGGTTTGTAGAAAACTGAGAGTTATAGTGCGCTAAACCATTTGTGAGTCCAATTAAAATGTTATTTGAATCGACCGTGTTTATTGATACGTGATTGGGTACTAAATTCCCTGTTAAGTTAGAGAATGGCGTACTCATTTTTTTATAAGTTTTATTTTTTGATTGCATCAAAACACCCAAAGACTCATTAAATACATACCAAATGTTCCCGTAACTATCTTCTGTTAGGGTATTTATTTTTGGTATATTTTTGAATAAAGCACTCATTTTTTGATCTTCAAAAAAATGGTTTTCATCTGAGTTATATTTATAGAAGCGATTTCTTATCTGAAAATAAATTTTGTTTTTAATTTTTTGGATGCTACCAATTCCGTTAAATAAATTTGACACATTTTTGTGAATTTTGATAGATTTTATGGTTTTAAAATTATCATCGAGACTCATTTGATAGACCATATTATTTACTTTTAGCCAAATATTTTGCTCGTCTAATTCAAAAGAACTTGTCGAATTATCAAAGCCCTCTATCTTATTTAAGTATTGCCAACCACCGCTATTTTTTTTAAAAATAGATAAACCATTATAATTAGAACCAATTAAATAATTGGGGTTATTTGGAATTTTTTTAAATATCCAGTAGCCTCCATCTGCAATTTTTTTGATTGATTTTCCTCCAGAAATTAACAAAGCCCCTCTGTTGTGAGCGCAAATTAATTGATTGTCGATAACCTGAATATTCCAAGCTTGCCCTGTTGTTCCTTCTACTAATGAGAAGGGCTCATTTTTGAAAGGAGTATTCCAAGAATGATAAAATAATCCCTGATTGGTAGCAATATATAGGTTTCCTTGATGTAAAACGGATGCGTATACGGTACTTATATTAAAACTATCATTGAAATAAGTAAACGGTGAATTTGTGTTTATAAATGTAATCCCATTGTCAAGACCTAACCAAATATTACGATTTTTGTCAACAAATGAGGAAAGTACAGTGTTGTTTTGAAGTCCTTTTTTTGATTAATGTGTTGTATGATTTTCCCATTTTTATCGCAAATAATAATTCCATTTAAGATGGTATTAAAAACTATATGATTATCTTTAATTTCAGCGCCACCTAAGCAACTATTTTTCTTGATAAAAACATTTGCATCTGTATTCCAGGGAGTTAATTTTTGGTTGTCGTATAAAAACAAACCATTATCTAGGGTGGCTATTAATAATTTTTTTTCTGGCATGTCAAAAATGCCCCAAATTTCCGTGTTACCCAAACTCATAGTCTCTTTTTGAGGGTAAAGTTTTCCATTTTTATACTTTAAAATACCTAGTTTAACATCTTGGAAGTAGAGTTCTCCATTTATTTGAAATGAAAATTGAAATCGATTTGGAGCATTTAATGTTTTTAATGCATTGTTTTTGAAAATATAGGTTTTTTTGAAAGATTGAAAGTATACTTCGTTGTTATGGAGATGTATCTTCCAAATATTGTCTATTTTTTCGTTAGGCATTCTTTTAATTAATTTTGAAATGGAGTGGTACTTTAATTCCCCATTTTCATTTGCTTTAAAGTACCCAAATTCATCATATCCACCTACAAATATGTTACCCGATGGGTCTATTTTTAGACACCTAACATCAGGAATTACAGGTAAGAAGTATTTGGTCCAAGTGATACCATCGAATTGAAAAAGACCATTGTTGTTGGCAAAATACAAGTTGCCATTTTTGTCTTGGTCTATCGCCCAATTTTGAGTACCTCCTTTGTATTCAGACCGAGTATAATTTCGTATTTCGGGCAATCCAATACTTTTTGTTTGTCCAAATAGAGTATTTGATAATATAAATAAGAACAATAAGGCGTGTAATTTTCTATATTTCATAATGTAGGCTATTAATTAAAATAAAATAAGGGTTTATTCATTTTTTTAGGTGAAAAATAACGGGTAATTCGTTTAATTATCAATTATTTAATGAATGTAGTATTTTTTGTTCATTTTTTTTAATTGATATATATATGTTTAATATAATTAATTGTTTTATATGTTTTTATAATTTATTTGATGTGTTTTTGTTTAGTTGTTAAATATACTTTGATGTGTTTTTGTAATAATTCATAAAGATGGTAAATATAAAATCTAAATTTATCATTGTACGTGAATTAATCTAAATTTTTAAACCTAAATTATTGAGAAATGAAATTAAAAAGAGTATTAATCTTTTGTTTTTTATCGACACTACTTTCGTTACATGGCTACGCACAAGATGTTACCATTAGTGGGAAAGTTTTAGATGAAAACAACTTGCCTATCCCTGGGGCAACTATTTTATTAAAAGGAACAACTGTAGCAACAAGTTCTGGTAGTGATGGTAGTTATCAAATTAAAGCGACAGCAAATGGTGTATTGACGATTAGTTTTATGAATTATGCTACAATTCATGAATCTATAAATAACAGAACTCGTGTTGAAGTGAGACTTACACCTCAGTCTAAAGATTTGAGTGAGGTTGTAGTTGTGGGCTACGGTAGCCAAAAGAAAAGCGTGGTTACGGGCTCTATATCGGGTGTAAAAGCATCCGATTTAGAAGACTTACCTATTACAAGAGTTGAACAATCTTTACAAGGAAGAGTCTCGGGGCTTACTGTTGCTGCCAATGCAGGGCAACCAGGTTCTTCTTCTACAATTCGTGTTCGTGGGATTACCACTTTTGGTAATAACGAACCCCTTTGGGTAGTGGATGGCGTTATTGTAGATTCTGGAGGTATTGGTTATTTGAATCAATCCGATATTGAATCAATGGAAGTTTTGAAAGATGCGGCTTCTCAAGCGATATATGGCGCTAGATCAGCGGCGGGTGTAATTTTGGTAACTACCAAAAAAGGTAAACTAGGAACCCTGAAAGTAAGCTACAATGGATACGCTGGAACTTCAGCAGCTGCTAAAAAATTGGATTTATTGAATGCAACACAATATGCAACACTTGCTAATGAAGCGTCTGTGGCAGGAGGTGGATCACTAAAATTCTTGAATCCTCAAGATTTAGGCGTTGGCACCGATTGGCAATCAGCAATTTTCAATAATAGTGCCAAACGTTTTGGTCATGAATTTAGTATAAGCGGTGGAAATGATATTTCTACATTTTATCTTTCATTTGGTACTTTAGACCAAGAGGGAATTGTAGCGACGGATATTTCACGTTATAATAGAAAAAATATCAGATTAAATTCGACACATAAATTATCTAAGTTTATAAGTGTTGGTCAAACGTTTGCTTACTCAAGAGAGGTAAGTATGGGTATTGGTACCAACAATATATTTGGCGGGCCATTGAGTTCAGCTATCAACCTAGATCCGATTACTCCACTTGTGATTACAGATCCAATAGTTGCTAATGCGTCTCCATATACTAACCCAGGAATTTGGAGAGATGCACAGGGTAATCCATACGGAATTTCGACTATTGTGGGACAAGAAATGACAAATCCATTGGCGTTTATCAAAACCCAAATGGGGAACTCTAGCATGGGAGAGAATTTTGTGGGTAATACCCATGCAGAAGTAGAACCGATAAAAGGCTTGAAATTTAGAAGCACTTTGGGTGCTAAATTGGCTTATTGGGGAGGCGATTGGTTTTCTCCAGTTTCTTATTTAAGTGCAGTGGTAACTACACCACAAAATAGTATTTCAAGAAATTCAAACAAAGGTTTTGGATGGAATATTGAAAATACGGCATCGTATTCGAAAAATATTGATGTGCATAATTTTAGTGTTTTATTAGGGCAAGGAGCTTATGTAGATAATATTACGAGTGGATTAAATATTACGAAAAAAGACATTCCTGTTACAAGTTATGAGGAGGCATCGTTTAATTACGAGGTTCCAAAAGAACGAGTTACTTCGGGTGCTTATACGGGTTCTGAACATAAGGTAACGTCGTTATTTGCAAGATTAAATTATGATTATGATGAGAAATATTTATTTACAGGTATTGTACGTAGAGATGGTTCTTCTCGTTTTGGTTCAAACAATAAGTATGGAACATTTAGTTCATTCTCATTAGGATGGGCTGTTTCAAAAGAAAAATTCTGGATAGAAAATAATGTAGTCAATCAATTGAAATTTAGAGGGGGTTATGGTGTAACAGGAAACGATGCTATTGGAGATTTCAGATATTTAGCTACCGTAGGGACGGGTAGAAATTATACCATTGGAAATGCAGGTGCAGTAACGATTGGTAACAGTCCTAATGCGCCGTCAAATCCTGATTTGAAATGGGAACAAACGAGCCAAACGAATATAGGTTTTGATGCTAAAATTTTCCAAGACTTTAATCTTTCGTTTGATTGGTACAACAAAAAAACAACTGGAATTTTACAAGATGTTCCATTACCAGGTTATGTGGGTGCCAACGGGAGCCCAACGGGTAATATTGCCGATATGGTAAACAAAGGGATTGATGTAGAAATAGGTTACCGTAAAAAAATGGGTGATTTTAACCTGAATGCGAATGCGAATGTATCGTATTTGAAAAATGAGGTAACCTATTTAGGACGGGGCATAGATTTCTTGTCTGGTGGAGCAGGCTATCAATCTAGTTCGTATCCGATTACGAGAACAAAAGTAGGTGAAACGATAAATTCTTTTTATGGTTTTCAAACAGATGGAATTTTCCAAAACGCATCTGAAGTTCAAGCCTACAAAGGCGCAGATGGCACATTGATACAACCTGATGCGGTTCCAGGAGATTTTCGTTGGAGAGATAACGATGGTGACGGGAAAATAACTGAAAAAGATAGAGCCTTTTTAGGAAGTTCAATTCCTAAATTCACTTTTGGTTTGACTGTAAATTTATCCTACAAAGAATTTGATTTATTAGTTTTTGCACAAGGTGCAGCGGGCAATAAAATTTTCCAAGGATTGAGAAGATTAGATATTGGAAGTGCAAATTATCAAACAAAAGCTTTAGACCGTTGGACGGGAGAAGGAACATCAAATACTTTTCCAAGACTTACGACTGATGACAAAAACAAAAACTTTAACAATCCATCTGATTTTTATTTAGAAAAAGGGGATTATGTTAGGTTTAAAACCATCCAATTGGGCTATACGGTTCCGCATAAACTGATTAGTAGAATAGGTTTGAGTAAACTTAGGGTTTACGCTACAGGCGAAAACCTAATCACGATGACTAAATATACGGGTTATGACCCTGAAATTGGTGGTGGAATAATGGGTATTGATAATGGTTATTATCCTCAAGCTAGAACTTATATGATTGGTCTAAATGTGCAATTTTAATTTATTTTAATAAAAGATATATCATGAAATTACAAAATATACAACGATTTTTCATTACCACAGCAGTGCTATTGAGCATCTCATCGTGTACTAAAGACTTCTTGAATGTTGAACCAAAAGGTACGGCATTGGAGTCAAATTATTATAGAAATGAGGGAGAAGCATATACAGGGCTTGTCGCTATTTACGATAAATTATTGATACGATCAGGAGTATTTGATAATACAACTTGTTTTTTTAACTCAGGTTCTGATGATCATTATGCTGGTGGTGGTGGCGCAACTGATGGAATAGGGTTACAGACTTTTGATAACTATTCAATCACTTCAACAACTATATCGCGTAGTTTGTGGAATGGTCCTTATGAAGGGATTAATAGAGCAAATATATTGCTTCAAAAACTACCTGCTGTACCAATGGATGCAGCTAAAAAGGCAAGGTTTACAGCAGAAGCAAAAGCGTTGCGTGGGTATTATTATTTCGAATTGGTGCGAATGTTCAAAAATGTACCTTTGATATTAGTGCCGTTAGTTAGCACTAGCGATATGTATAATGTTACACAAGCAAAACCAGAAGATGTTTATGCACAAGTAGAAAAAGATTTAAATGAGGCGATTGCAGATTTACCAGCTACGATTGCCAATCCAGCAACAGAAGCAGGTCGTTTTACAAAAGGAACGGTACAGGCTTTACTTGGAAAAGTGTATTTATATGATAATAAGAAAGATTTAGCAGCTGCCCAATTGGCAGCCGTAAATGGAACACCTGGTGGCACGAGCCAATATGGTTATAAATTACTAGCCAACTTTGCTGATTTATGGAAGTTTGATAATAAATTCAATACAGAATCTATTATGGAAGTTTCTCACACAAGTAAAAGTGATGCGGGTTGGGGAAATGCGGGTTCTGGTTCAGCCGAAGGAAATTATATAAATGTAATGGTAGGACCAAGAAACTATAGCAAGGTTGATCCATTAATGCCAGATTACGCTTCGGGATGGTCTTTTAATGTGATTACTCAAAATTTGTATGATGCCATGAAATTAGACCCTCGTTTTTCGGCTACTATTGAAGACCTTAAAGCACTTAAAGCCGCAGGTAAAATAAAATATGAGGCTGGGTATAAGGACACAGGTTATTTTCTTAAAAAATTTATGCCTACAAAAGCAGATGTAACAAAAGGTGGAGGAGATGCTGTTTTAAACTATCAACAAAATACGTATACGATAAGATTGGCGGATACTTATTTGATGGAAGCCGAAGCTTTGGGTGCTACTGGTGCTAGAGCGCAAGCATTGCTAGATGCCGTAAGAGCTAGGGTAGGTTTACCCTCAGTACCTGTTTCAATGAATGCTATTATGGCTGAACGTAGAATGGAGCTTGCCGGAGAAGGGCATCGTTGGTTTGACTTGGTAAGAACAGCCAGCGCAGCAACGGTATTGGCAGGAAAAGGTTTTCAAGCAGGTAAAAATGAAATTTTACCCATTCCGTTAAAAGAATTAGAGAATACAAAATTGGTTCAAAATCCAAATTATTAACATCATGAAAAAAATAACACTAATCATAAGCTGTTTATGTATTGCCGCATTTATTGTAGGCTGTTCAAAAAAAGAGTATAGTCTAGGGGATTTAACCCCTCCTTCGGATATTGTAATTAATGCAGAAATAGTAGGACAGAGCACAGCCACCCCAGACGGAGATGGCTCAGGGGTGGCGAAATTTACAATAGCAGGAAAAAATGTGATTGCCTATAAAATAGATTATGGAACGACACCAGATTTAAATTACGAATCGATTACAACGATGGGGACGGTTACTAAAAAATTTGCGCCACCAAAGGGAATTTCTGGTACCTTTCCATTCACAATAACGCTTGTTGCCTTTGGCAAAGGTGGAGATTTTACCACAGTTACTAAAACTATCCGATTACGTATTGATTTCACTGTTCCTCAAGACATCGAAACTAAATTACTAGGTAGTAGTTCTAAAACTTGGGTGGTTGATAAAAGTGTACCCGGACACCTTGGCGTGGGACCTTGGTCTGGCTTTACTCCTAATTGGTGGGCAGCGGGTGTAAATGAGAAGGAAGCAACAGCACCTGGACTTTATACCGCAACGTATAAATTTTCGAAATTGCCAGATGGCAGTTATACCCTGCAAGTAACCGCTCCAGATGGTATTTTTGCGAAAGGAACGACCACTAATTTACCTTTTGGAGGTGTAAATGAAGAAAAATGTTTCCCTTATGCAGGCAGTACAAAAGCATTCTCTTTTGGGCCAGCTACCTCAGGTATTCCTTTGGTACCTGCCAAAGCCGACGACCCGAAATCTACACAAGTAAACATTATGGTTACTGGAAATGATGGTTTTATTGGTTATGGTTCTTGTTCTAATACCTATGAAATTTTAGAACTTACTGAAACGACCATGTACTTAAGAAGTCAAGGAGCAGTTGAAAAAGGCAATGCTTGGTATTTAAAATTAAAAACGCCTTAAATTTTTTTACTCCGTCATAGTATGGCGGGTAAAAACCAATGAATACAATTTGTAGTGTTTGGTTATAGTTCGAAAATGACCCATTTTCTTTTGATTTTGGGTCATTTTTATAATGAATGATATTAATTTAGTTTCAAAAAATGTTTTAACGGATGAAAAAATATTTATCTAAAATTGGAGTGCATATCGCGATGATGTCGGTATTTTTTTTCTCCTGTAGTAAAGGTGTAGAAGCCGTTGACCCAGCGCAAACAAACATTACCGTTACAGCAAATATTGTAGGTGCAACCGCCCAAAATCCAAATGGTGATGGAAGCGGAACCGTAATTTTTACGGTCAATGGAACCAAGGCTAGTACGTATAAAATATTGCTAGGTAATGGTGAAACAAAAGAATTTTCGAACGAAAAATTCAGTTACGCTTACACCACATCTGGAACAAATAGCTACGTTGTTTACGTGTCGGCATACAATTCGGGGAAACTTGTAAGTAGTACGACCCTTTCATTAAATGTGTATGTAGCACCGAGTTTGCTTTGGTCGGATGAATTTAGTGATAATGGTTCCCCAAATCCTTCAAAATGGGGTTATGATTTGGGAGCAGGTGGCTGGGGTAACAACGAATCACAGTATTATACCAATAGACCTGAAAATGTTGTGGTTGAGAATGGTATTTTAAAAATAAAAACCTTAAAAGAAAACTATAGTGGTAGTAGTTATACTTCTGCACGAATATTAACGAAAGGAAAGTTTTCATTTAAATATGGGAAAGTTGAAGTTAGAGCAAAACTTCCAACAGGCAAAGGAACTTGGTCAGCATTTTGGATGTTGGGGACTAATATAGACGCTGTTGGTTGGCCTGCATGTGGTGAGATTGATATTTTAGAGTCTGTTGGGAATAACTTAAATGTAAATCATTCTTCAATGCATTCGCCAGGTCGTTCGGGAAACACACCCGACACGGCAACGACATTTGTTACCAACGGCAACACAGAGTTTCACACCTATACAGCCGATTGGAGAGCCGATTCGATTAAATTTTATGTAGATGACAAATTATTTTACACCTTCACCAATACGACCAATTTCCCTTTTCATCAGAACTTTTTCTTGATTTTAAATTGTGCCATGGGCGGTACATTCGGCGGCGCTATCGACCCTAATTTTACTTCTTCAGTATTTGAAATAGATTACGTTCGAGTTTATAACTAACAATACGAAAACCACTAACAAAATTTATCATATGAAAAATAATGCATCAAGAGCAATCCGTTTTCTGTTGTTTTTTATCTTCTTAAATTCATTGGTGTATGGTCAATCTTTAAAATTGATGACCTACAATATCCGTCTTGATATTGCCTCAGATGGAGAAAATGACTGGGCACATCGAAAAGATTTTTTTAACGGACAAATGAAATTTTATGAACCCGATGTTTTTGGCGTTCAGGAAGCAATGCCCAATCAGGTAATTGATATTGCAACCGCATTGCCAGCGTATCGTTATGTAGGCATAGGTAGAGAAGAAGGAGGAATGGGTGAGGCTTCTGCTATTTTTTACAAAAAAGAGCGATTGAAGATTTTAGAATCCAATACTTTTTGGCTTTCAGAAAGCCCAGATAAAGTTTCCAAAGGATGGGATGCAGCTTGTAACCGTGTGTGTACGTATGCTAAATTTCAGGATTTAAAAACCAACAAAATATTTTGGGTTTTTAATACCCACTTGGATCATGTGGGTGAGGAGGCAAGAACAAAAGGCATAGCACTTATCCTCTCTACCATCGAAAAGCTAAATCACAAAAAGTATCCAGTATTTTTTATGGGAGATTTTAATTCTCAACCGGACACAGATAGAATTGTGGATTTGAAAAAAATAATGGATGATTCGATAGAACTATCTCAAGAAAAACCCTTTGGCCCCTACGGAACCTTCAATCTATTCAGATACAATGAAGCGGTAAAATATAGAATAGACTATATTTTTATTTCAAGAGATCAAAAAATTAAAGTTAAAAAATATGCGGTTTTAACGGATGCCAAAGATTTACATTATCCGTCAGATCATTTCCCTGTTTTTATTGAAATAAACTACGCTAAATAAAATATGAAAAATAGAATGAAAACAATTCAAAGTTGTTGTCTTGTGAGCCTTATGGTGTTACAATTGGCTTGCTCTTCTTCTAAAGATGCAATTGTGGCTACCCCATCAAAACCGAAGACTAACGAGGTAGATTTTTGGTTGACAAAAGGTGATGAAACCGTTAAACTTAAAAAACAAGAGTCTGTTTTGAGTTTCGGCACACAATACAATATGTATCCAAATATTGAGATTGATGAAACCCAAACGTATCAATCCATAGACGGTTTTGGGTTTACGCTCACAGGGGGCAGTGCTCAATTAATTAATCGTTTGGATGCCAAAGTAAAGCAAGATTTGTTGCAAGAATTATTCGGTACGAATGAAAATTCGATTTCGGTAAGTTATTTGAGAATTAGCATCGGTGCTTCCGATTTGAATGAAACACCTTTTACTTATAATGACTTAGCGGATGGAGAAACGGATTTGAATTTGACGAAGTTTAGTTTGCAAAAAGACGAGAATGTGATTTCACTTTTGAAAGAGATTATAAAAATAAATCCTACGATAAAAATAATGGGTACACCATGGTCGGCGCCACTTTGGATGAAGGACAATCATCAATTTATTGGAGGAAGTTTAGCGTCTCAATATCAGGAGGTGTATGCACAATATTTGGTAAAATACATTCAGCAGATGAAAGAGCAAGGGATTGCGATAGATGCCATTACCATTCAAAACGAACCTTTGCATGGTGGCAATAATCCAAGTATGGTGATGACGGCATTACAACAAGCTGATTTTATAAAAAATAATTTAGGTCCTGCGTTTAAGGCTGCCAACATTGCTACAAAAATTATTACCTACGATCACAATTGTGATAACGCCCAATACCCAATTTCGATTTTAAAAGATACAGCCGCCTATCCATTTGTAAGTGGTTCGGCTTTTCATTTGTATGGAGGAGATGTGGGGGCATTATCTACCGTTCATGAGGCTTTCCCGATGAAAGATTTGTATTTCACAGAGCAATATACTGGGGCGAATGGAAACTTTGGTGGAGATTTAAAATGGCATTTGCAAAATGTGATTATCGGTACGATGCGTAACTGGAGTAAAAATGCGTTGGAATGGAATTTGGCAAACGACACTTCTTTTGGTCCGCACACAGTAGGTGGATGTGACACTTGTAAAGGTGCATTGACCATTAAGGGAAGCAGTAATTTGGATAGAAATGTAAGCTATTACATCATTGCTCACGCATCAAAATTTGTGCCTTTTGGCTCGGTTCGCATTTACAGCACAATGGCTGCGGATAATTTATACAATGTAGCGTTCAAAACCCCACAAGGCAAAAAGGTGCTCATTGTTTTGAACGCCAACGATACCAGTAAATTATTTAACATAAAATATAACGGAAAATGGACGTACACAGCCCTAGATGGCGGTTCTGTAGGTACATACATTTGGTAAAAAGAATAAAAAAATATGAAAAAAACAATCATTATTCTACTTTCAATTGGCTTTTCTAGTGCTTTTGCACAGCAAAAAAAATCGGCTAACAATAATTTTTCTTTAAATCAAAAAACAGTAACGGTTTTTACAACTGCTGAAAATGAAAGTTTAAGAATCACTCAAACGGGTCAATTAAAATTTTCGGATTTAAAACAACCCTTAGAAAGTCAAGTTTGCGTTTTTGTAAATCCAAATAAAAAATTTCAAACGTTTTTGGGAATTGGTGGGGCAATTACCGACGCGAGTGCCGAAGTTTTTGCGAAGCTATCCAAAGCCAAACAACAAGAATTGCTTGAAGCCTATTTTAGTAAAGACAAGGGAATTGGCTATTCTTTACTTAGAACCAATATTCATAGCTGTGATTTTAGTTCAGGCAGTTACACTTATATTAAAGAGGGAGATGCCGCATTAACATCATTTAGCATTGAACACGATCAAGCATTTAAAATTCCATTGATTAAAAAATCGATGAAAATGATAGGCGAAAAAGCATTGCTTTATGCAAGCCCTTGGAGTCCGCCGGCTTTTATGAAAGATAACAACAACATGCTTAGAGGAGGAAAATTGTTGCCTCAATACTATCAATCGTGGGCAAACTATTATGCTAAATTTATAAAGGCTTATGAAAAAGAAAGCATTCCGATATGGGGTTTGACAATTCAAAATGAACCGATGGCTACCCAAACTTGGGAATCGTGCATTTATACAGCAGCAGAAGAACGCGATTTTCTTAAAAATTATTTAGGCCCAACCTTAAAAAAAGAAGGTTTAGGAGATAAAAAAATAACCGTTTGGGACCATAACAGAGATTTGATTACACAGAGAGCAACGACAATTTTGGACGACCCTGAAGCCAGTAAATATGTTTGGGGAGTTGGATTTCATTGGTATGAAAACTGGAGTGGAGGCGATCAAATGTTTGGAAATATTGCTGAAGTAAATAAAATGTATCCCGATAAAAATTTGTTGTTTACAGAGGGTTGCGTAGAAAAATTTAACGCAGCTAATTATCAATTATGGTCAAATGGTGAACGCTATGGTCGCTCGATGATCAATGATTTTAACAACGGAACGGTTGGATGGACAGACTGGAATATTCTTTTGGATGAAAATGGAGGCCCCAATCACGTAGCAAACTTTTGTTTTGCACCCATACATGGAGACACCCAAACGGGGGAATTGATTTACACGCCGTCTTATTATTACATAGGTCATTTTTCTAAATTTATTGATAAAGGAGCAAAAAAAATCAGTAGCGTAGCCAGTCGTAGCCAATTGCTTACAACTTCATTTCTTAATCCTGATGGGAAATTGGTGACGATTGTGATGAATCCTACTGCCAAAAAAATTAATTACTGGCTTTGCATCGCTGAAAAAGCATTGGAGGTGGAGATTCTTCCTCACGCCATTCAAACATTAGTTTATTAATCGTTTTATGCGTTTTCAATACTTCAAAATAAATGTTTGTGTGCTAACTTGTGTACTACTTTTGTGTGGCAAATCTTTTGCACAATCCAGTTCTTATCGAAAGCAAGCGACACATAAAGTGATTTCTCGAAGCGAGTATAAACAAAAATTATACGGTTTTTGGCTTGGGCAGTGCATCGCAAACTGGACTGGATTGGTAACCGAAATGGATAAGGTGGGAAACTTAGGCGAAATAAAAACAGGGGCATTTTATACCCGAAACGATTGGGGAAAACCAGACCAAGCCAGTATTTGGGGCAAAGGAGTCCCAAGTAATTTATCTACAAACATTAATTTTGTATATGCCAAACCAGACAGCATTTGGGGTGCTGATGATGATACAGATATCGAATACATTTATCAAGAGTTGTTGTTGGAAAATAAAAAATCTGTACTTACTGGGGATGAAATACGTAATGGATGGCTTAAGCATATAAAAAAACAAGAGGAAAATTATTTATGGGTGTCAAATCAAAAAGCTTTTGATTTGATGCAGAAGGGAATGAGACCACCAGCAACAGGAGACCCTAAAAACAATTCAGAATTTGAAATGATAGATGCGCAATTGACAACCGAAATATTTGGGCTTTACGCTCCTTTAAGACCAGATGTTGCTTTGAAAATGGCAAAACTACCCATACAGACTACGGCTAGATATAATTCAGAATGGATTTCAAACTTTTATGTATCCATGTACGCTTTAGCATCTACTGTTGATGAAAATAAATCAAATAAAGAAAAGATAGTTTGGATGGCTGATATTTCTAGGAAACAACTTCCAAATACATCTTATTCAGCTAAAATGTATGATTTTGTAAAAAGTAGGTATTTGGCAAATATT
>JAIEMU010000107.1 GCA_019751895.1 Sphingobacteriaceae bacterium
ACAACCATTTTATCAATCAATTCGCTTGTATTTGGATTTGAATATCGGCTATAAATATTTCCTTCTTTTTCGTTCGAAAACAATGCTCTCATTTCTTCTGCATCGTCAAATTTATAACTAGAAGTAAGGTATAGCGGCACTGAATGCTCTTTATGATTTGTTCTTTCTGATTGTAATCTAATGGCAATCGTTTCAAAATTCTCTGTATTCATAAACTTTTGATTTTTTAAATTAATGGATTTTATAGCTAAAATTAATCGTAGCTGTATGACTTAATATAGCTGAAACTGAGCAATATTTTTCAAAAGTGAGCGCTAACGCACGTTCAACTTTTTGCGTATTTAAGTTGCCAAATAAATCAAAATGAATATTTACAACGTCAAAAACGGCAGTCATCTCTTCTGTTTTACGTGTAGCGTTTATTTTGATTTTTAGGTCTGTTATAATTTCTTTTTGTTTACTTAAAATATTTACCATGTCAATTCCGCTACAACCACCCAACCCTACTAAAATCATTTCCATAGGTCTAAATCCTTTACCCTGTCCTCCTATTGATGGATTTGCATCTAATTCAACTTTAAAACCACTTTCATTTGTTGCTTCAAAGTTAAATAAACCACTTTTTCTACTTAAATTAATTTCCATTTTCCACTATTTTATACGTTGTAAAATACCTGATTTTTTTCTTCTAATTCTTTTAATTTGATATCAAAATCGAATATAGCATAAACTGTTGAACCGCTACCACTCATTTGAGCAAATATTGCGCCTGATTTATAAAGATAATCTTTAATAGCAGCTATTTCAGGATATTGTGAAAAAATACTATTTTCAAAATCGTTATAAATGCAATTTTTCCACTCTTCAATCGGTAATTTAATGAGTTCTTGAAGGCTATTTAATGGTTTTTTGGGGCTTACATGCGCATAAGCCTGCGCTGTAGAAACATGTAAATTTGGCTTTACCAAAACAATATGGTATTTAGATAAATCAATTTCTATTGCTTCAAATTCATCTCCTTTATTGAAAGCAAAAACAGGCTTATTTTCAATAAAAAATGCACAATCAGAACCCAATGTGCGGGCATAATTTTGCATTTTTTCTGTTGATAAATCTAAATTAAATTTAGTGTTAATTAGTTTGATTAGAAAAGCTGCATTCGCACTTCCTCCGCCTAAACCCGCACCAATTGGCGTATTTTTCAGTAAAATTATTTTTTGATTTGGTAAATTAAAATCATTTTGTAATAATTTATAGGCTTTAATACATAAATTATCGTCGGTGCTGCCCGGAATACTGATGCCAGAAATTTCACAGCTTAATATATCGCTATCAATTAGCTCAATAACATCGTGAATTTTTATAGGATAAAAAATAGTTTCCAAATTATGATAACCATCTGCACGTTTATCAATAATATTTAAACCTAAATTTATTTTTGCGTTAGAAAATGAAAGCATTTTATCAAAATGAGTTAAAAAAAAAGTCGCTTTTAAATTAATTTAAAAGCGACTTTTGAAGGGTGAAGTATGGGGCTCGAACCCACGACCCTCGGCACCACAAACCGATGCTCTAACCAACTGAGCTAACCTCACCGTATTTTTATTGTTTACAAAAGTAGTATTTAAATTAAAAAATTCAAATTATTTAAAGAAACAAATTTTAAATATGTTTTAACAATCTATTTAATAGACCATTAAATTATATTTCATTAAACAATTGCAGCTCTAATTCGAATTAATTTGGTAAGTAAATGCTCTAAATTATCTAAATGAAGCATATTTGCACCATCAGATTTAGCATTTGCTGGGTCAGGATGTGTTTCGATAAACAAACCATCTGCGCCCACAGCAATAGCTGCTTTAGCGATGGTTTCAATTAGTTCAGGTTTTCCACCAGTTACACCACTGCTTTGATTTGGTTGTTGTAATGAATGTGTACAATCCATTATTACAGGCACACCAAAACTTTTCATTTCAGGTATTCCTCTATAATCAACAATTAAATCTTGATAACCAAAAGTATTTCCTCTATCGGTTAAAAGCACATTAAGGTTTCCAGCTTCTTGTATTTTTTCAACTGCAAATTTCATTGAAGCAGCAGATAAAAATTGTCCTTTTTTTACATT
The DNA here is from genome assembly GCA_019751895.1 of Sphingobacteriaceae bacterium. Classification (GTDB taxonomy): domain Bacteria; phylum Bacteroidota; class Bacteroidia; order Sphingobacteriales; family Sphingobacteriaceae; genus Pedobacter. The sequence goes on from JAIEMU010000107.1 coordinate 2,129, forward strand.
CACTACTTTATTTGTTTTTGCTGCTGCAATTAGTAAATCTGTTTGACGACATAAAAATGCAGGTATTTGCAATACATCCACATAAGTGGCAGCCATTTCAGCCTCCAAACTTTCGTGTATATCAGTTACTGTTGGTACATTAAAAGTATTTCCTATTTTCTCTAAAATTTTAAGTGCTTTTTCATCGCCTATCCCTGTAAAAGAACCACCCTTACTCCTATTTGCTTTTCGATATGAACCTTTGAATATAAAGGGAATACCTAATTTATCTGTAATCGTTATTATTTTTTCAGCAATTTTAAATGCCATTTCTTCACTTTCTATGGCACAAGGACCTGCCATAAGAAAAAAGTTATTTTTATCTTGATTTTTAAGTTTTTGTAAATTTATCATTGTTTTTTATGTTGTTAATTTCCTAAATCTGATGTGAATTTTATTTTCATTAATTGTATGTCTTCAATTGTATAATCTGATTCGCCTAATACGCTCAAAGCTAAATCAATTGAGTCATTTTCAGCTGTTCTGAAATAATCGAAAACTTCTTCTTGTCTATCTTCATCAATCATTTCATCCACAAAATAGGTGAGATTTAACTTCGTCCCTGAATTTACAATCGCCTCTACTTCATTGAGTATTTCGTTGTAAGTGATTCCTTTTGATTTTGCGATGTCTTCTAAACTGATTTTTCTATCAATATTTTGTATAATCGATATTTTTAATGCTGATTTATTGGCTTGACTTTTTATTACAAAGTCAATAGGTCTATCGATGTCGTTTTCTTCTACATATTTAGCTATTAAATCTATAAAAGGCTTGCCAAATTTCAATGCTTTTCCTTTACCAACTCCTGAAATTTGCGTCAATTCATCCATAGATGTAGGATAATTAATACACATTTCTTCCAAAGAAGGCTCTTGAAAAATAATAGAAGGTTGAACAGATAATTTTTCAGCTGTTTTTTTTCTCAGTTCTTTTAAAAGCAACATCAAAGTCATATCCACCGCAGAGCTTACTTGCTTTTCGTTTTCATCATCTTCGGTTGAAAAATCCTCTATTAATGTATTTAAAATAAACTTTATTGGGTGAGAATTATCAATGAAATCTCTACCTTTTTGAGTTAAACTTAATAAACCATAGTTTTCAATGTCTTTTACTAAAAAATCGAGTAATATTGCTTGACGAACAACAGATTTCCACAACAATTCACCATCTAATTTCCCTTGCCCAAATTCTGGTAAATTTTGATGTTTATAGGCTATTGTTTGTGCTGTTTCAAGTCCTAAAAAGATATTTAAAAGGTGTAAATCATCAAATTTATCACCTACTTTATCAACTAATTTTAACAAAGATAAAAGCTGACTTTCGGCCTCAAAGTAGGTAGCTGTTTTTTTGCAATTATCGCACATACACTTGCAGTCTTTTTCATCATATTTTTCTCCAAAATAGTGTAATATTTGCTTTCTTCTGCAAACTCCTGATTCGGCATAATCTATTACTTCTTTAAGAATTTGTGTGCCAATTTCTCGTTCCGAAACAGATTTATCTTTTAAAAATTTAGTTAATTTATCTACATCTTTTTGAGCATAAAAAGCTAAACATACACCTTCACCTCCATCTCTTCCTGCTCTACCTGTTTCTTGGTAATATCCTTCCATACTTTTCGGTATATCGTGATGAATCACAAATCTTACGTCTGGTTTGTCAATTCCCATTCCGAAAGCAATCGTTGCAACAATTACATTTACGTCTTCCATCAAGAATTTATCTTGAGTTTCAGCTCTTACTTTACTTTCTAAACCTGCATGGTAAGGAAGGGCTTTAATTCCGTTTAAATTTAAGTTTTCAGCTACTTCTTCTACTTTTTTACGACTTAAACAATAGATGATACCTGATTTTCCATCATGTTTTTTGATGAATTTTATGATATCTTTTAATATATCTTTTTTGGGTCTGATTTCGTAAAATAAATTTGTTCTATTAAATGAGGATTTGAATAAATCAGCGTCCGTCATTTGTAAGTTTTTGATAATATCTTGTTGAACTTTTGGTGTTGCTGTGGCCGTTAAAGCGATAATAGGTAGATTTTCTCCGACACTTGATACAATTTGTTTTATTTTTCGATATTCAGGTCTAAAATCATGTCCCCATTCTGAAATACAATGTGCCTCATCAATTGCAAAAAAAGATATTTTCAAAGATTTTAAAAAATCTACATTTTCTTGTTTAGCAAACGATTCGGGAGCTACATACAATAATTTAGTTTTTCCTGCTACAAGATCAGCTTTAACCTGTAAGGTTTCTGCTTTATTCAAAGAAGAGTTTAAAAAATGAGCAATGCTATCATCCCCTCCAAATGCTCGAATTTGATCTACTTGATTTTTCATCAATGCAATTAAAGGAGAAATTACAATCGCTGTACCTTCACTTATAATTGCAGGTAATTGATAACACATGGATTTTCCTCCACCTGTAGGCATAATAACAAACGTATTCCTCTTTGCTAAGATGTTTTTACTTATCTCTTCTTGCTCTCCTTTGAAATTATCAAAACCAAAAAAAGATTTCAGGTTTGAAAATAGTTCTTCGTTATTTATACCCATAGCACATAAATTAAAAAAATAACAGTTTTTCAACGTAAAAAACTTAATTTTGTATAAAAATACACATTTTTATTAAAAAAATAATTCATTGAAAAGTAAAAAAGATATTTTATCATTCGCAGTCAACACTTTAAAATTAGAAGCTGAAGCGATTTCAAACTTAATTCCATTTATAAACGATGATTTTGTGTCTTCGGTAAATACAATTTTAAATTCAAAAGGAAGAACGGTAATCACAGGAATAGGTAAAAGTGCAATCATTGCTCAAAAAATTGTAGCTACTTTTAACTCCACAGGGAGCCCAGCCTTATTTATGCATGCGGCAGATGCTGTGCATGGAGATTTGGGAATGATACAAGATGGTGATGTTGTAATTTGTATTTCAAAAAGTGGAAATACTCCTGAAATAAAAATTTTAGCTCCACTTCTCAAGCAATCAGGCAATATACTTATTGGTATGGTTGGTCAATTAAATTCTGAATTGGCTATGCATGCTGATTTAGTATTAAATACGACAGTTACTAAAGAGGCTTGTCCTAATAACTTGGCGCCAACCACAAGTACCACAGCTCAATTGGCTATGGGCGACGCTTTGGCGGTTTGTTTATTGGAAGCTCGTGATTTTAAAGCAGCAGACTTTGCTCGTTACCATCCTGGGGGTGCTTTGGGAAAGAAATTGTATTTGAAAGTTATGGATTTAGCCATAAAAAACGAAAAACCTTTTGTTAATCCAACAACAGAAGTAAAAGATATCATTGTGGAAATCAGTAAAAATAGATTAGGAGCCGTTGCTGTATTAGAAAATAATGAAATTTTAGGCGTTATCACAGATGGAGACATTAGAAGAATGTTGGAGAAATACACTAATTTGTCGGGTATTAAAGCTTCTGACATTATGAACAGAACGCCAAAAACAGTAGAAAAAAATATTTTAGCCGTTGAAGCCCTAGAATTAATGAAAGCAAATAATGTAACTCAAATTTTAGTTACAGATGAAAATAAATATTTTGGCATTGTTCATTTACACAATCTTCTACAAGAGGGTATAATTTAATTTTAATATGAAACGTAATAATTTTGTACTAATAATGGCCGGTGGCATCGGAAGTAGATTTTGGCCTGTAAGTAGAACTGAGTTTCCGAAACAATTTATTGATTTTTTTGGGATAGGTAAAACTTTAATTCAAAGTACATTTGAACGATTTTCGGACATTTGTCCTGAAGAAAATATATTTATTATTACCAATGATATTTATGTTGATTTAATAAGAGAACAATTACCAAACATAAGTGAAAATCAAATCTTAACAGAGCCTGTCATGCGCAACACTGCGCCTTGTATTGCTTATGGGGTGATGAAAATTGCACAAATCAATCCAAATGCGAATATTATTGTAGCGCCATCTGATCATACAATTGGAAACCCAATACAATTTACAAAATCTCTTCAACAAGCTTTAGAGGCAACTTCAAAAAATGATTGCTTGGTTACTTTGGGTATAAAACCGAATAGACCAGACACAGGTTATGGTTACATTCAATATAAGGAAGAGGCTATTCAAACAGATGCAGAGCTTTTAAAGGTTAAAGTTTTTACAGAAAAACCTAATCTTGAACTTGCTCAGTCTTTTTTGAAAAGTGGAGATTTTTTATGGAATGCAGGAATTTTTATTTGGTCGGCAAAATCAATTATTAATGCTTTTGAAAAGTATTTACCAGAAACTTTTGAAATTTTCCAACAAGGAAATTCTGTTTACAATACCGCAGACGAGAAAGCGTTTATAAACAACGCTTATTTTCAATGCACAAATATCAGTATCGATTTTGCCATTATGGAAAAAGCTGAAAATGTGTATGTTTTGCCATCGGATTTTGGCTGGTCGGATTTAGGAACTTGGGCTTCGATTTATGAAATGGCTGAAAAAGATTATGTTGGCAACGCAGTAATCCCATCAAAACAAGTAATGATGTACGATTCGAGCAATTGCATGGTCAATGTACCCGGTGACAAACTTGTAGTTTTGCAAGGTTTACACGATTATATCGTTGTCGAATCAAACAATACCTTATTAATTCTTCCACGTAGCGAGGAACAAAATGTAAAGAATATTGTGGTAGATGTAAAAGCTAAATTTGGAGCTAAATTTATTTAATTAAGTTTTTTTGTCTTACCGCTTCATATAAAATTACACCTGCCGATACTGAAACATTTAAAGAACCTATTTCGCCATACATAGGTATTTTTGCCAAATGATTTGCCATTCTTAGTATTTCGTTGGAAATTCCTTCATCTTCTGCACCCATCACAATAGCAGTTGGTGCGGTATAATCTGGTGCATAAATTAAATCATCGGTTTTTTCGGTGCAACCTACTATCTGTAAACCGCATTCTTGTAAAAATAAAGCTACTTTGTGTAAATTTTGGTGTCTACAAACGGGAATTGTGAATAAAGCACCGGCAGAAGTTTTAATGGCATCGGCATTGATTTGTGCAGAGTTTTTAGCAGGTACAACAATGGCATGAACGCCCACACAAGCGGCAGTTCGAGCGATTGCACCCATATTTCTTACATCAGTAATGCCATCTAAAATTAAAATTAGAGGCACCTCCCCTTTTTCATAAATCATCGGTATTATATCTTCTATCTGTTGATACGTAATCGCTGAGATAACAGCAATTACACCTTGATGATTCTTTTGTGTCATCCGATTTAATTTTTCAATCGGTACATTGTTTATAGGAATTTGTGTGCCACTAAGTAATGACTTCAATTCGATAATTAAATCTCCTGATAAACCTCTTTGAATGTAAATATTCTCTATTTCTTTCCCTGCTTTAATTGCTTCAATTACAGCTCTTATCCCAAATACAAATTCGTTGTTATCTTTTGATTTAACTGGTCTTCTAAATTTATCCATTACTGCTAATTATTTTATTTCGACTGCAAAAATAGTTTATTTAGTTTAAACACAAGTTAAATTAAGTCCAACAATATTTTTTTATTTTTGATATACCTACACACTGACTTTTTTTCAGTAAAAAAACTTTCTTTGGCTTTGGCACAAGAGTTGAAAAAGGTATAATACTTAATATATCTAATTAATTAAACACACAAACTGCCATAATGGCTTTTCTATATAGTAATAAAATGAACGATAATAATCAATTTGACTTTAGCAATGCTATTCCCATTATAAACGAAGATACCGAGTTTTTTCCTTTAATGTCATTACGAGATGAAGATGAAATGAACAGCGAAGAAACGCCTGAGGTATTACCGATTTTACCTTTGAGAAATACTGTGTTGTTTCCAGGTGTGGTTATTCCCATTACCGTTGGTAGAGACAAATCTATTAAACTTATAAAAGAGGCTTACAACAAAGGAAACAAGATTATTGGCGTAGTTTCGCAGATAAATGTAAATGTGGAAGACCCTACTTTTGATGATTTGAACAAGGTTGGAACGGTTGCCCACATCATCAAAATGTTGCAAATGCCCGATGGCAACACCACCGTAATTATACAAGGAAAACAGCGTTTTAATCTTGTTTCGGAAGTGCAATCTGACCCTTATATGAAGGCTGTGATTAGCAAGTTTGACGAAACAAAAGAAAAAACAGACAAAGAATTTAAAGCGTTAATTGCTTCGATTAAAGAAATGTCTCTTCAAATCATTCAATTGTCGCCAAATATCCCAAGTGAAGCCGCAATTGCACTAAAAAACATTGAAAGTACTTCTTTTTTAATCAATTTTATTTCTAGCAACATGAATGCCGATGTGGCAGACAAACAAAAAATGTTGGAAATGCAAAGTTTAAAAGAAAGAGCTTTGATGGTGATGGAATTGTTGACGGTTGAACTTCAAATGTCGGAGTTGAAAAATCAAATTCAATCGAAAGTAAGAGTAGATTTAGACAAACAACAAAGAGATTATTTCTTAAATCAACAGTTAAAAACCATTCAGGAAGAATTGGGTGGTAATGGCAGTGAAGCCGAAATGGAAAATTTAGAGAAAAGAGCCAAATCGAAAAAATGGGGAGATACGATTGCTGCATTCTTTAAAAAGGAACTTGAAAAATTAGGTCGCATGAATCCATCTGCTCCTGATTATTCCATACAATTAAATTATTTGGAATTGTTGTTGGATTTACCTTGGAATGATTTTACAAAAGATAATTTTGATTTAAAAAGAGCACAAAAAATATTAGACAAAGACCACTTTGGACTTGAAAAAGTAAAAAAACGTATCATCGAATATCTTGCCGTTTTGAAATTGAAAGCCAACATGAAAGCACCTATTATTTGTTTGGTTGGCCCTCCGGGAGTTGGAAAAACGTCTTTGGGTAAATCTATTGCAAAGGCATTGAATAGAAAATATGTGCGTATGGCTTTGGGTGGTGTTAGAGACGAAGCCGAAATTCGTGGACATCGAAAAACCTATATCGGTGCCATGCCAGGTCGCATTATTCAATCTTTGAAAAAAGCAGGTTCAGGAAATCCTGTGTTTGTATTGGATGAAATAGACAAAGTAGGCTCGGACTTTAGAGGCGACCCCTCTTCTGCCCTTTTGGAGGTTTTAGACCCTGAGCAAAATTTCGCTTTCAACGACCATTATGTAGAAGCAGATTACGATCTTTCGAATGTTTTGTTTATCGCTACCGCAAATTCATTAAATACTTTGCATCCTGCCTTGCTAGATAGAATGGAAATTATAGAGGTAAACGGTTACACAATAGAGGAAAAGGTAGAAATTGGTAAAAAATATTTATTACCTAAACAACTCGAACAACATGGCATGACTGCCAAAAATGTTGCCATTAAGCCCGCTGTTTTTGAAAAAATAGTGGAAGATTATACCAGAGAATCGGGTGTGAGAAGTTTGGATAAAAAAATCGGTTCATTGGTGAGAGGCATTGCTACCAAGATAGCTATGGAGGAATCATATAATGCAAACATAAGCGCTGAAGATGTAGAAACTATCTTAGGAACACCTATTTATGATAAAGATTATTATGAAAACAATGCTGTAGCTGGCGTGGTTACAGGCTTAGCTTGGACTTCGGTGGGTGGTGATATTTTATTTATTGAAGCTAGTTTGAGCCCAGGAAAAGGGAAATTAACCCTCACGGGAAACTTAGGCGATGTGATGAAAGAATCAGCAATCATAGCCTTAGCTTATTTAAGAGCACATGCACAACTGTTTGATATTGATGTGAAATTGTTCGACCAATGGGATGTTCATATTCATGTGCCGGCTGGTGCTACGCCTAAAGATGGTCCTTCGGCAGGTATTACCATGCTAACAGCCTTAACTTCTGCTTTTACACAACGTAAGGTGAAAGCCAATTTGGCAATGACTGGTGAAATTACCTTGAGAGGAAAAGTTTTGCCCGTTGGTGGAATAAAAGAGAAAATATTGGCTGCTAAACGTGCTAATATCAAAGAAATCATTTTATGTAAAAACAACAAAAAAGATATTTTAGAAATTAAAGAGAGTTATATCAAGGATTTAACCTTTCACTATGTAAGCGAAATGAGCGAAGTGATAGAATTGGCATTAACACACGACAAAGCGGTAAAACCTTTGGTAGTGCAGTTGAATAGTTAATTGATTTTTTGATAAGGATAAAAAAGGAGGTAGTTTAGACTATCTCCTTTTTTATTGCAGTTATTTTTCCCGATTAAAATAATCATCAAAAAACATAAAATGATATTTTACAGCGTTTTGCCAATATTTCCAATTGTGTGCGCCGGGTCTTTCGGTGTATTCATGGGGTATTTTTTGGTCTATCATTAAACGGTGAAGTTTTTTATTTTCTTCGTAGAAAAAATCTTCAGTTCCACAATCAATGATGAGTTTTAAATCTGCTTTTGCAGCCAATTCAAGCATATTTACAATTGTATTTTGTTGCCAAAGTTGTTTGTTGTTTTCATAATTTCCCAATCTTTTGACAATATCCCAACTATTAGGAAAAGGGATAATATTTACTCCTCCGCTCATGCTTCCTGCCGCTCCCCAAATATTTGGGTGTTTAAAAGCCAAATACAAAGCGCCATGTCCGCCCATGCTTAATCCTGTGATGGCTCTTCCTTTTTTGCTGGCTTCGGTTCTGTATTTGGTATCTATGGCTGTGATTAATTCTTTAGAAACGTAGGTTTCGTATTGCATTTTATCGTCTATCGGACTATCAAAATACCAACTCGTAAAACCTCCATCAGGACAAACAATAATACATTGATAGTTATCCGAAATTTGCTTTAGATGAGGTACTTTTGTAACCCAATCGCTGTATTTTCCCGTTGCTCCATGCAGCAAATAAACCACTTTGTAATTGCGATTTGTATCCATATAATTGTTTGGAAGGATAACCACATTGGCAATCATTTTGTCCATTGATGCACTCTTTATCATCAATGTATCTACTTTGGCGGCTTGTAGTTTTAATGCACTGATAATCATTATCAATGCTACCCACAATTGGTGTTTTAATTTCTGCATTTTATGTCGTTTTTAAGCTAAAAAAGATTATCCTCTCTTTTTGAAAAACCCATTTATCAAATCTGTGGCTTTTGTTTTCACCTCTTCTTTAAGGCTTTTATTTTGTGTATCATTGGCATCCGTTTTTTTACCATTGTTAAGCAGTTTTTCTATTTCGGCAACTCCTTTTTTTAATAACTTATCGGATTGTTGTTTTGCCATTTGTGCCATTACGCTTTTTATTACGCTATTGATATCTGTTGATACCTTTGGGTCGCTAAAAGAACCCTTTATGTTTGCATTAACAGGGATATTTTCAAATTTAGCAGCATCACTTGCCGACATTTTAGCAAGAAAAGCATTGGCTTCGTTGCCTAAATACTTAGCAGGTACGTTAAATCTAACATTGTAATCCATTATTTGTTCAAAACTATGCGAACCTGAAACAGTGGCTTTTACGTTTTCGTATTTAACATCAAATGGTTTGATATTTACCTTACCATCTTTAAAGGTTAAAGCTATTTTTACATCGTTTAAGTTTATTTTTTTTGTATCGATGAACTTTAAATTAGAACTTAATGTGTTTAATATTTTTGAACCGTTGGGATTAATACTCGCTTGACTAAATTGTCCGTTCAAATCGCCAGAAATAGAATTCAAATCTGGAGTAAGTTCTGTTGCATTTAGTTTCCCTTCAATGTTAATGGTTGAATTTATTTTTCCCGACACCACGCCTGCCAAAGGCGCAATTTTTTTCAGCATTGCCAATTGACTAAAACTTTGCTGAATGTCAACTTGGTTTAAATTTAAGCCCATGTCAAACAAAGGTGTACTGCCTTTGGTTGAAATACTCCCCTTTGCCCCTATGTTACCGCCAAAAATTGAGGTTTTTACGTTTTCTAAGGTTGCTTTTTCGTCTTTAATCACCATTTTTCCAGATACAGATTTCAAAACCAAATTGTCATACAAAACGGTATTGGCTTTGGCTGTGATGCTACAGTTTAAAAAAGCTGGAATTTTCATCGGTTCGCTTTTTTTAGTTTCTGATGAAGTAGCGGTAGCGGTGTTGCTGCTCATAAAATCGCTAACGAGCAATTGATTAGATACCATATTGAAATTTCCTTTTAGTTCTTGTTTTTTAAACATAAAACCATAGAAATTATCCAAAACTCCAGTTACCGAAAGGTCACTTTTACCTGTTTTGGCGTTAAATTGTTTTAAAAAAACCTGATTGGGGTTAAATTGTATCAATGCCGAACTAATGTTCATCGTTTTACCTGTGGCATCGCTATAATTAAAGCCTGTTAAACCCAATGTTCCCGAATTTTTTATGTTTTGGTATTGATTTTTTTCAACCGATGCCATATCAAAATGTGTTTTAACATCGGCTTTTAAAATTCCCGACAAAGGTTGATCCATTTTTTTGATTGGATAGGCTTGTGATAAATTTGCAAGGTTGATAACTCCTTTAAAACTTGCATCTACCAAGGCATTAGCACTTAGATTTTTGATATTTGCCTTTGCGTCAAACAAATCTTGGTCTATTTTGAAAGATAGTTTATCTAAATCCACATAAGTATCTTTCATTAAGCCTGTTTCGTTGATAATTTTAGTATCAATCACAATGTTTTGAACTGATTTTGGTAAATTAGGGTATTTAAAGTACCCATTGTGGGCAGCAATGGCAATATTAAATTTAGGAATGCTCGTTTCTGTTAACATACCTTTAGCAAAACCATTTACAGTAAAGTCGCCTGTTGTTTTTACACCTTCTAATTTTGAAGCATAGGCAGCAGGAATTAATCCCAAGAAATTTTCAAATGATGAAGTAGGTGTTTTAAATTTTAAATCATACACCTGCCCTGTTTTTGTCATTTGTATAAATCCATCAAAGGCCAAAGGCAACTGATTGATTAAAGCTTTATTTTCTTTAAAAGTATATTTACTTTCTGCAATATCTATGCCCAATACCGCATCAAGGGTTAAAGAAATGTTTTTCATATAATTCATTTTTCCCATTGCTAAAGAAACTTTGGCACTCGATTTTGTTTCTAAATCTAGTTTGGTATTGTTGAAATCTCCCTTTCCTTGGTGATACAAACTGTCTAAAACCATTTTCACTTGGGAACTTTCATCAAAATATTGAAATTTGAAGTTATCAACCTGATATTTTTGAATTTTCAAAAGCATCGGTTCGCTTTTTGCACCTTCTTCTTTGGGTTTATCGTCTTTTAATGCAATGTCGAAATTTCCAATTCCATCTTTATTAAATATAATATTGATAAAACCATTTTCGGCAAAGATGCCTTGAACTTTTATAGCCTCATTTTTTGAATTAAACAATTCATTGATTGACATTTTTAAATTCAACTTGCCTAAGGAAACCAAAGTATCGCCTTCAAAAGGCGCTTTGTTGATGATTAATAATTTTTCTATCGTTATCGTTGCCTTTGGAAAGTTTTTAAACAAGTTTAAATCTGCCTTGGTAAATGAAATCTTTGCATCTACTTTGCTATTCATCACTTCTGTGATTTTTGCATTGATTTGTTCTTTGAAGAAAAACGGAATACTTATTAAGGTAAGTACCAATAATAAGATTACAATGGAAACGATTTTTAAAATTTTCTTTATCATAATAAGATGTGTGTTTTTGAAAGCCCTAAATTAACAATTTGCTTTTAAATAATAGCTGTCTGATTTTAAATCATTGTTGTTTGATGAAAAACAGTAAAAATTATGAAAACAAATATTTTAAGTGGTTTTGAAATATTAAAGACTATTATTTTATGCTTAATATATAGTTTTATTTTTTTTACATTTACAAAAAAATACACTATTAAGATATGTTAAAGAACATTTTCATTACGGCAATCATTTTATTTTCAAATTTAGGAACAAGCCTAGCACAAGAAAAAAAGCTAAGCTTTGAACAAATAAAAAGTAAAGCTAAACAAGGTATTGCAGGGGCGCAATATGAATTAGGAGCGATTTTCTATAATGGAGACAGCGTTGCCATAGATTTGGAACAGGCTTTTTATTGGTTCAACAAAGCAGGTGAACAAGGTGAAGCAAAAGCTCAATTGTATTTAGGTTTGATGCACAATAAAGGAGAAGGTACTATAAAAAGTGTAGATAAAGCTTTTTATTGGTTCACCAAAGCAGCGGATCAAGGTAATGCAGATGCGCAATACAACTTAGGAATGATGTATCAAGATGGAGAAGGAACTGTGAAAAATTTAACAAAAGCTGTTTCTTTGCACAAAAAAGCTGCTGAACTTGGAAATGTAGATGCACAAACCAATTTAGGAGATTTATACTATGATGAAGAAACATTAAAAGACCATGTAAAAGCTTTTTATTGGTATAGTAAAGCCGCTGAACAAGGGGATTCAGATGCACAATACAATTTAGGAGAAATGTACAACAATGGACAAGGGACTATAAAAAATTCAGAAAAAGCTTTTTATTGGTATAACAAAGCTGCCGAACAAGAAGATGCAGACGCACAAAACAATTTAGGATTGATGTATTTCAATGGAAATGGGACTATAAAAGACGAAACAAAAGCTTTCTTTTGGTACAACAAAGCCGCTGAGCAGGGTAATGCAGGTGCTCAATACAATTTAGGAGTGATGTATAAAAAAGGAGAAGGAATATTAAAAAGCCCTAAAAAAGCTTTTTATTGGCACAACAAAGCAGCTGAACAAGGAAATGCAGATGCTCAATTCTTTTTAGGAAGCATGTATTACAATGGAGAGGGAACAGTAAAAAATTTAGAAAAAGCAGCTTTTTGGATAAAAAAAGCCTATAAAAACAGACACGAAGAAGCAAAATCATTTTGGGAAGAAAAAGAACTTTGGAATTACGAAAAATAATTGATTTTATATCCAATAAATAGTTATTTGAATTTTTTACATCTATATCAAAATAGTAAAACCTATGTTAAAGAACATTTTTATAACAACAATCATTTTATTTTCCAATTTCGCAACAAGCCAGGCGCAAGAAAAAAAACTAAGCTTTGAGGAAATAAAAAGCAAAGCTAAACAGGGTATTGCAGGGGCGCAATATGAATTAGGAACGATGTATTACAATGGAGAAGGCGTGACTAAAGATTTGGCGCAGGCTTTATTTTGGTACAACAAATCAGCTAACCAAGGAGATGTAGATGCACAATACAATTTAGGATTGATGTATAAAAATGGCATAGCAACCTCAAAAGATTTTACCCAAGCTTTTTATTGGTTTACCAAATCAGCGGATCAAGGAGAGGCAAAAGCGCAATTCAATTTAGGATTATTATATAAAAACGGGGAAGGCACAACAAAAAACTTTGAACAAGCTGTATATTGGTATAGTAAAGCCGCTGAACAAGGAGATGTCGATGCCCAATACAATTTAGGAACTATGCATGACAATGGATTTGGAACTTTAAAGGATTTTATACAAGCAGTTTATTGGTACAAGAAAGCAGCCGAGCAAGGAAATGTAAAAGCGCAGTACAATTTGGCAAGCATGTGCGAAAATGGAGACGGAACGATAAAAGACTTTACAAAAGCTTTTTATTGGTACAGCAAAGCCGCTGAACAAGGAGATGTAGATGCGCAAAATAATTTAGGAAATATATATTACATCGGACAAGGGGTGTTAAAAGACTTTGAAAAAGCTGTATATTGGTATAGTAAAGCCGCTGAACAAGAAAATGCAAAAGCACAATACAATTTGGGGATGATGTATTTTAAAGGAAAAGGAACCGTAAAGAATTTAGAAAAAACAATTTTTTGGATGAATAAATCTTTTGAAAATGGCAACCCAGAAGCAAAAGTATTTTTGGATAAAAATAAACTTTCAAAAGACAACAAATAGTCTAGTCTTAAAAAGATTGAGATAAAATATTTATGTAGTTGAAATAACAACTTATTGAACATCTGTAGAGCCCTGCGAAACTCTACAGATAGATGATTCTCAAATATTATATCCCAAACCTATCCTTTTCTTCTCAATTTTTCTTTCAAAATCAGCCCCAATTCTCTACCTGTTTGTCCTGCTACAGAAGTGTTTTCTTGAGCTCTTCTAAATAAGTAAGGCAATACAGCTTCGATAGGACCATAAGGCACATATTTTACTACATTATATTTAGCGTTAGAAAGGTTGTAGCTCAAATTATCGCTCATGCCTAGCAATTGAGAGAAATAAATATGCGGATGATTGAAGTTTATGTTTTTCTTTTGCATTAAATCGGCAAGCAAAGCGCTGCTTTTTTCATTATGGGTACCACAAACAATTCCCATTTGATTGATATTCTCAACCGCATAAACCAAAGCTGCATTATAATCCTTATCGGTATTTTCTTTGGTGCTTTGTATTGGCGAAGGATAGTTCATTTCTGCCGCTCTTTCACGTTCTTTTTCCATATAAGCGCCACGTACTATTTTAGCGCCCAATATAAAACCTTCGTTTTGAGCAATAAGATGGTCGGCCTTCAAACTTTCTAATTTATCGTGGCGATACATTTGATAAGTATTGTAAACAATCAACTTTTCACGGTTATATTTGCGCATCATTTCCAATGCCAAAGCATCAATTGTGTTTTGAATCCAAGTTTCCTCAGCATCAATCATAATCGGAACTTGTTTTTCGAAGGCTGTACTGCATATTTTTTCGCAACGGCTTTTTACTTTTTCAAATTCGGCGATATCTTTGTCGGTCAATCTCTGTTTTGCATCCATTTTCTCTAACAAAGCAAAACGACCAATGCCCGTTACTTTAAAAACGGTAAGCGGAATTCTTTTGTCGATAGCCGCTTGATGAATGGTTTTTAAAATCTCTTCGCAAGTTTGGTCAAATACTTTTTCGTCTTCCTCTCCTTCTACCGAATAGTCTAAAATTGTACCGATGCCGCTTTTATTCAATTGTTCAATCACTTTATCACATTGTGGAATACTTTCGCCACCGCAAAATTGCTTGAAAATTGTAGCTCTTATGATTGGCTTGATAGGCATTTTTATATCCAACAAAAAATTTGTGATGGGAGGACCAATTTTAGTTAAAAAATTACTGCTGATAATCTTAAACAACCAATAAGCTTGGTTCAATTCTGCATTATTTTTATGTTTAAAAGCAATTTCGGTATTATCAAAGTTCAATTTTGTCTCGGTAACTGGATTCATATTGTTGTGTTTTTTTTTGAAATATTGTGCAAAAATATAAATTCAATTGTATTAAAGGCAAAACACTTTATAAATAATTGTAGATTTGCCACTATTATGATAAAATTCAAATTAGAAACAGAATTTATACCGCTTATCGGCTTATTAAAAGCTACAGGATTGGTACAAAGTGGTGGCGAAGCTCAAACCGTAGTAGAAAACGGAGAGGTAAAATGCAACGGAGAAATTGATTATAGAAAAAGACTAAAAGTACGTGTAGGCGACAGAATTACTTTCAACAATACCGTAATAGAAGTTATTTAACCCCACGCTTATATGCAATTAGAAAACGCCATACAACCCGTTTATTTGGATACTAAATTGATTGAGTTGAAATCAATTATCGAAAAAGGAAATTATAGCAAGGTTTTTGTCTTCGGCGACAACAATACCATCGAACTGTGTTTGCCTCGTTTTAGGGAAATGCTAGACAATTATAGCGACTTTGAAGTGATAGAAGTTGATTCTGGAGAGGAAAACAAAAACATAGATTTCTGCATCGGCATCTGGAAAATGCTTTTAGATTTTGGTGCCGATAGAAAAAGTTTAATGATTAACCTTGGCGGTGGCGTAGTGACCGATATGGGAGGATTTGCTGCTTCTACCTATAAAAGAGGGATTGATTTTATTAACATCCCTACCACCCTATTGTCTCAAGTAGATGCTTCGGTGGGTAGCAAAACTGGGATAGACATCGACAATGTAAAAAACATGGTGGGCACTTTTAGTACGCCAATAGCCGTTTTTATAGAACCGTTGTTTTTGGCAACATTGCCCGAAAGAGAATTTTTATCTGGCTTTGCCGAAATTATTAAACATGGACTAATTGCAGATG
>JAIEMU010000182.1 GCA_019751895.1 Sphingobacteriaceae bacterium
AAAAGCTTAAAGATAAATTTAAAATTAAGAAAGATAAATTAAAGATTTGAAAAAAAAGTTATTAGAAAGAGAAAATGAGATAGAAAAATTATTAAATCAGGAACTGATAAAATTTTTTACTGGCTATACCTTTGATTACAACCCATATCTTCAATATAAATTTATTTTTATGAAAGATGATGAAAACAAAGGAACGAACTATAAACCTGATATTGGCGTAACTATATGGAACAATCAGCATAAAAACTGTCAAACACATTCTTTTTTTCAAATAGAGTGTAAAAGACTACCTATTCCTAATGTATCAAGTACTCGCAGTGAAAAAGAATATGTCATAGGAATAGCTGAAAACACGGGAGGAATAGAACGCTTTAAAAATAAAAAACACGGAGAGCATTTGGAAGAATCTTCATTAATCGGATTTATCCAAAATGAAACTATAAATAACTGGTTTACTCGAATCAATGAATGGATAAAGATTGAAGTAGATAACAAAAATGCTAATTGGACGAATGAAGATTATTTGGTTTCTGTTTCAGATTCAACAATTCTGAATAGATACAGTTCATTATGCCACAGAGAAGATTCTCAAGTTATTACAATTCATCATTTCTTGATAAATATTCAATAGTAAGTAAACTTGGAGAATAGCTATTAATAATTCAGATACCTAGATGGATACAGAAAAGCCCAGCTGCCACTAACAGCGGTTTGGCAATATGGCGGCTGAAGTGCTTCTATGAAACATTTGTGCAAGGTTCAACGGCAGTAATTCTTTTAAACTTTTGTGCTAAAAATCCGCCACTTCACAAATCCGCAAACCGTTAGCAGCAAGTAGAACAATAAGCGATCAAATACTTATAAAATTCAAGACAATGCCAAGAGCAACAACAAAAACAGACTTGATAATTGCGGCAAACGAACAGTTTGAAAAGTTGTTTAAACTTATTGACAATATGAGTGACGGACAACAGGACGCTAAATTTAGTGATGAAATGGCTAAAGCTGGAAAGGATGCACATTGGAGCAGGGACAAAAATGTAAGAGATGTTTTGGTGCATTTGTACGAGTGGCATCAACTATTGTTAAATTGGGTCAATGCTAATCGCAATGATGAGAATAAGCCTTTTTTACCTGAACCTTACAATTGGAAGACTTATGGTGAAATGAATGTTGAGTTTTGGAAAAAACATCAAAAAACATCATTGGCTGACTCAAAAAAGAAGCTAAAAGATAGCCATAAGGAAGTAATGGCTATGATTGAAACCTTTTCAAATAATGAACTATTTGCTAAAAAAACATTTATTTGGACAGGAACTTCAACATTGGGTGCTTACTGTGTTTCTGCAACGTCAAGTCATTACGATTGGGCAATAAAAAAAATGAAAGTACATATCAAAACAAGTAGCAAATAACTACAAGAGTATATAACCTGCTGCTAATATCGTATTGGCAATAGTGGGGCTGACAGTTGTAAACTCAAAACCGACAAACATAAAATATGAAGGCATTAAAAAGACCTTGGGTAAATTTAATTTTAGCACCAGTTTGGTTCTTAATCAATATTGTTACCGCTTCAATATACTTCGGAGGAATAGGTATCAATGAAACCGACATTCCAACCAAAATTACTGAAAACACACCATTTCTAATTCTCATTACTCAAGTTTTCTTACTTACTACTCTCTTGATAACGACTCGAAAAGACGGATTCAATATTTTAAGAAATGGTTGGCAAACTGACAAAACAAAACTACCAAAAGATGTTTTGGGAGGTGTAATAACTGGAGCAATCATAGCGATATTATACATTTATATATTTTCACCTTTGCAGACTTACTTACAAATAAACATTGGTGACTATGTCCCAGCAGGCGAAACAATTACTGCACTTGGTAAACAGACAATCCCATTTTTTATTGCTAATGTTCTTTTGGCGCCGTTTGTTGAAGAGAGTTTGTATAGAAACTATAGCTTAACAAGGTTTTTAGAAAATTACAGCCAGACAAAAAGTATCATTATGACCGTTATAATGTTTGGTTTACTTCATTGGGTTGGGGGATTTTGGTATGTGCTTATGACAGGGATTTTAGTTGGACTTCCGTTTGCCCTAATAGCGGTAAAGAGAAAAAATATTTTATGGGTGTTCATTGCTCATTTGACACTTAACTTGATTGAGTTTATTTATATTACGATAAAAACGTAAACAATTGAAGAAACAACGAAGGCATAGCACGGGTTTGGCAAAAGTGGCGGTTTCGTTCTTTGCATCAACATTTGTGCTAAAAATTGCCAACTTCTTGTAGTTACCAAACGTTAGCCGCAGCTGTAGAGCGACAGTGTAAATTCAAACTTGAAATAAAAATAGACAGACTTGTCTGTTTTAAAACTATTCTTCT
Source organism: Sphingobacteriaceae bacterium (assembly GCA_019751895.1). Taxonomy (GTDB): domain Bacteria; phylum Bacteroidota; class Bacteroidia; order Sphingobacteriales; family Sphingobacteriaceae; genus Pedobacter. The sequence goes on from JAIEMU010000182.1 coordinate 2,400, forward strand.
TATATTTGTATCATAATCAATTGACAATGCAACCAAAAGAACGAATTTTAGAAACAGCATTTAACCTTTTCCACAAACAGGGTTACAATTCAACGGGAATAAATCAAATTATTGCGGACTCAAAAGTTGCAAAAGCGAGTTTTTATCAGCATTTTAAATCAAAAGAAGACTTGTGTGTAGAGTTTTTGAACAAGCGACACGACTTTTGGTTTGATAAACTCAACGAGTTTACTTCAAAGAATAAAACAAACAAAACAAAAGTCCTTGCTTCATTTGACTTTCTAATTTTTATGAACGAAATTGAAAATTTTAGAGGTTGCAGTTTTCTAAATTTACTTTCCGAAATTCCTACGGACAACACAAAAGTTTTAAACGTAATCCAGAATCATAAAAACGATTTACGAGAATATTTTAGACAATACTTAGACGACAATCAATTAGCAGACCATATATATTTACTGTTTGAGAGTGCTATTATTGAAAGCCAACTTTTCAAAAATCAATGGGCAGTGAATAAATCAAAAACAATAGTAAAAGCTTTAATAAATTGAAATAATGGAACAGAAACAACCACTTCCACCGTTTAACTTTGAAACGGCAACACAGAAAGTGAAAATGGCAGAAGATGCCTGGAATACTAAAAATCCTGAAAAAGTTTCACTTGCTTACACCATCGACACAGAATGGAGAAATAGGCATCTTTTCATTAATGGAAGAGAAGAAGTAAAAGAATTTTTGACAGCCAAATGGGAAAGAGAATTAGACTACAAACTCAAAAAAGAACTTTGGGCTTTTACGGACAACAAAATTGCGGTTCGGTTTGAATATGAGTGGCACGACAATAGCGGACAATGGTTTCGTTCTTATGGCAATGAGAATTGGGAGTTTGATGAAAATGGTTTGATGAAAAAACGCTTTGCAAGTATTAATGACTTGACAATAAACGAAACAGACAGACGAGTGAAATAAAGGCTACACACAACACGGGTTTGGGTCAGGCGAGCTGAAGTGCTTCATTCAATATTTGCGCTTCGATTTCCCCCACCTTCTAAAACCCTCAATACTTACCTACAACCCCAATCAACCACAGCGCTATGAATGAACATTTACAAAACGACGTATTAAATTTTGATAATTTACTTGAAATCGTAAAAGACCAAGGACTTGAATACCTAAACAAACTTCCGGACAGGCAAACCTCTACGAAAAGTGGAATAAATGAGACATTGAGTTTGTCCGAAATCGGTTTGGGGACAATTGAAACACTTAAAAAATTCAATGAAAGATTTGAACCGATAATTGTAGCTACTTCTGGACCTCGTTTTTGGGGATTTGTAACTGGTGGCTCAACACCCGCATCAATTGTTGGAGATTGGCTCACTACAATTTATGATCAAAATACCCAAGCCACAAAAGGACAGGGCGACATCTCTGCTATCATTGAAATAGAAACTATAAATCTACTTTTAGACCTTTTCAATCTTCCAAACAACTTTGTAGGTGGTTTTGTTACGGGGGCAACAATGTCAAATTTCACTTGTCTTGCTGTTGCAAGACAATGGGTTGGGAGACAGTTAGGGAAAGATTTTGCAAAGGAAGGTGTTTCTGAAAAGTTAAACATTTTAACGGCAACGCCACATTCTTCTGTTATAAAATCACTTTCGCTTTTAGGAATGGGAAGCAACAATATCATTAAAGTAAAAACATTAGATGGCAATAGAGAAGCAATAGATATCACTGATTTAGAAAAGAAAATTATAGAACTTCATGGCGAACCATTTATACTTATTTCAAGTGGAGGGACAGTAAATACGGTTGATTTTGACGACTTTGTAGCCATTGAAAAACTCAAAGCGAAACATAATTTTTGGTGGCATATTGACGCTGCATTTGGTGGTTTTGCGGTATGTTCCAAGGCGAACAAGCACCTTGTGGAAGGTTGGGAAAATGCAGACAGCATAACAATTGACTGTCATAAATGGTTGAACGTTCCGTATGAAAGTGCTGTGTTCTTTGTAAAGGAACAACACAAACATTTACAAGTTGAAACATTCCAAAATTCTAATGCTCCGTATTTAGGAGATCCACTTGACAATTTTAGTTATCTAAATTTTTTGCCCGAAAATTCAAGGCGATTAAAAGCATTACCCGTTTGGTTTTCTCTAATGGCTTATGGGAAAAGTGGATACCAAAGCATTGTAGAAAATTGTATTGTTTTGTCAAATCAATTCGGACAATTTATAGAAGAAAACAACAATTTTGAATTATTAGCTCCTGTAAGGCTAAATACGGTTTGCTTTACGCTGAAAGGAACAGAAAATCAAGAAAAAGTAAATACATATCTAACCCGCTTGAACGACACGGGGAAAGTATTTATGACGCCCACTATTTACAATGGACAAAAGGGAATTAGAGCTGCATTTGTAAATTGGAGAACAACAAAAAATGACATCGAAATCGCAACAAAACTAATGATTGAAATAATTAACGAACTAAAATAATGCCAGCAAATAAAAGGGTTTTTGCAATATTTGTGAAATCACATATGGAATCAATGAAAAAACACACGCTATTAGTTTTCCTGTTTTTAAGTCTTTCAAACTTTTGTTATTCAGAAGTTTTTCTTCCTCAGCAGTGGTTAGATTTTAAGGGGATTTCGAGTGCATCAAATTTGCATTTGTCTTTGTATCGTTTTTCAAACCATCAATTGAAAGGGAGTTATTGCGATTCGAAAATCAATCGAAAAGTAGTTTTAAGAGGTAAAATAATAGGCGATAGACTTGAATTAAAGGCTTTTTATAAAGGGAGGTTGACGGGGTATGTAGAAGTGAAAATATTAGCAGCAGGTTTAGATAGTTTGTCGGCAACTTGGTTTAATTCGCAACGAAAAGAGTTGTTTTCAAGTGTTTTAAAACTACAATCGCTAGGTGCTAATCATTTTCAGCATCGCTATGGGCTATCCATTGCCAACGATGTAAAGGTAGAAAACTTTGCTTTGCAAGTAAAAAAAGCGATTTTATTTCGTCAAAAAGCATGGCTGGCAAAGCACATTCAATATCCATTGAAAGTGCAAATAAAAGGAAAGCAAACCATTGTGAAAAACAACAAACAGTTGATTGCGCATTATGAAAACGTATTTCATTCAGCGTTTAATAAAAAAATAGCCTCAGTTTGTGTTTGCAATTTGTTTAGCAATGCCAAAGGGCTGATGCTTGGAGATGGAGAAATATGGTTTCAAACAAGGGGAAATGCAATAGCCCCTGATTTTAAAATCATAGCGATTAATAATTAATGGCTTGTGGATGCATGAGCAAGGATTTAGAATTATTTTAATCGGAAATTAAATTTCCTTTCATTTTTAAACCTCAATCATTAACCGACAATTTGCTTGTTTTTCTGTCAATTTGACAATATTTAACCTTGTGGAATAAGTATTGATGCGAGTTTATTGTAAAATAAAAACAAATAAAAATATGAGCATACAAGAAAAAGGAAGTATTTCAATCCACACCGAAAACATTTTTCCAATCATCAAAAAGTTTCTTTATTCTGATAACGAAATATTTTTGAGAGAATTGGTGAGCAATGCGGTAGATGCCGTACAAAAAATAAAAAGATTAGGCGCACTAGGACAATACAATGGCGAAATAGGCGAGCCATTGGTGTCGGTTTCGGTTGACGAAAGTGCAAAAACCATTACCATTAGCGACAATGGTTTGGGTATGACTGCTGAAGAAATTAAAAAATACATCAATCAAGTAGCTTTTTCGGGAGCAAGTGAGTTTGTAGAAAAATTTAAAGACGCCAAAGACGCCAACGAGATTATTGGTAAATTTGGTTTAGGTTTTTATTCAGCCTTTATGGTTGCCGATTTGGTTGAAATTCAAACTTTATCGTATCAAGAAGGCGCAAAGCCAGCCAAGTGGACTTGCGACGGAAGTACCGAATTTGAAATCAGTGAAGGCAACCGCAGCACTAGAGGAACAACCATCACTTTGTTTGTGAACAAAGATTCGGAAGAGTTTTTGGAAAAACATAAATTGCAAGAAATATTGGATAAATACGGTAAATTTTTACCGATTCCGATTCAGTTTGGTACCAAAACCGAAAGCGAGCCTGATGGAGAAGACGAAGAAGGAAAACCAAAATACAAGCAGGTAGAAGTAGCCAACATCATCAACACCACCAATCCAATTTGGACCAAAGCACCTGCCGATTTGAAAGATGAAGATTATTTAGATTTCTATCGTCAGTTGTATCCTTTCTCAGAAGAACCTTTGTTTTGGATTCACCTCAATGTAGATTATCCATTCAATTTAACAGGCGTTTTGTATTTCCCGAAAGTGAAAAACGATTTCGAAATGCAACGCAATAAAATCAAATTGTACAGCCGTCAGGTATTCATCACCGATGAGGTAAAAGATATTGTACCTGAGTTTTTGATGCTGTTGCACGGTGTAATCGACAGTCCAGATATTCCACTCAATGTGTCGAGAAGTTTCTTACAAGCCGATAGCAATGTGAAGAAAATCAACAGCTACATCACCAAAAAGGTAGCCGATAAATTGCAAGAACTTTTTGTAAAAGACAGACCTGCTTATCAAGAAAAGTGGAGCGACATTGGTTTGTTTGTAAAATATGGAATGGTAAGTGAGGAGAAGTTTTACGATAAAGCCAAAGAGTTTGCCTTGTTGACCAATACTAAAAACGAATTTTATACCCTTGATGAATATCAAGAGAAAACCAAACCGCTACAAACTGACAAAAACGGAAATGTAGTGTATCTGTATAGCAACGATTTGAGCAAACAAGATGGGTTTATTCAATCGGCACATAAAAAAGATTACGATGTTTTGAAAATGGATTCGCCAATCGACACACATTTTGTGAGTTTTATGGAAAATAAATTAGAAAAAACAATGCTGAAACGAATTGATTCTGGCGTGTTGTCTAATTTGATTGAAAAAGATGAGAAAATTGAATCGGTATTGAGCGAAGAGGAAAACAAATCGGTTGCCGCTATTTTTGAAAAAGCAATCAAAAAACCAGGCTATACCGTAGAAGTAGTGGGATTGAATGCGGATGAATTGCCTGTAACCATCACTATGGATGAATTTATGCGCAGAATGAAAGAAATGGCAGCTATGGGAGGCGGAATGAGTTTTTATGGGCAAATGCCAGATAGCTATAAAGTTGCCATCAATGGAAATCATAAATTAATAGCTAAAATTTTGGCTACCAAAGATGAAGCGCAACAATTGGAATTGGCAAAGCAATCGGTTGATTTGGCTTTGTTGGCGCAAGGTATGTTGACAGGCGCAGAACTGACTGCTTTTGTGAACAGAAGTGTAGCTTTAATTTAATAGATTATTTCACAAAATTAGGAGGCGATTAAGATTAGTTTCGGCTAATTTTAATCGTTTTCTTTTTATATTCGTCTCACAAAAAAAAACAAAGAATGAAAAAAGTATTGGTAACAGGTAGCAATGGTTTGCTAGGTCAAAAACTGATAGAAAATATATTGCAAAGCAAGGCTTTCGATTTAATAGCGACCTCAAAAGGCGAAAATCGTTATCCTGTAAAAGAGGGCTATACCTATGCCGAGATGGATATTTTGGATGCGCAAAATGTGCGTGAAGTGGTTTCTAAATTTCAACCTGATGCGATTATCAATACTGCGGCAATGACCAATGTAGATACCTGCGAAACGGAAAAAGAACTTTGCGACCGCTTGAATGTAACGGCAGTGCAGACTTTGGCAACCCTTTGTGAAGAAAAAAACATTCAGCTGGTGCATTTGAGTACCGATTTTATATTTGACGGTGCCGCAGGTCCTTACAAAGAAGATGCCGAGCCTAATCCTTTGAGTTATTATGGTTTGTCGAAATTAAAAGCAGAGCAAATTTTGCAACAAAGCAAAGCCAAATGGACAATTTTGCGTACCATTATTGTTTATGGCATTGTGAGCGATATGAGCCGTAGCAATATTGTACTTTGGGCAAAAGGAGCTTTAGAAAAAGGAAGTCCGATTAATGTAGTAAACGACCAATGGCGCATGCCTACCTTGGCTGAAGATTTAGCAACCATCTGTTTGTTGGCAGTTGAAAAACAAGCGCAAGGCATATACAATGCCTCAGGAAAAGATTTAATGAGCATCTCGGAATTGGTGGCCCGTGTAGCCGATTTTTGGAATTTAGATAAATCATTAATTAGAGAAATTAGTGCCGAAACTTTAAATCAAGCTGCAAAAAGACCGGTAAAAACAGGTTTTGATTTGAGTAAATCAATGAAAGAATTGGGCTATCAACCCCATAGTTTTGAGGAAGGATTAGCAATTTTAGACCAACAATTATCAAAAGTAAACTATTAAAATAAAAAATATTATGGCATTACAAGTAGGCGATAAAGCCCCAGATTTTAAATTATTCAACAGCGAGTTGAAAGAAGTTTCTTTGCAAGATTTTGCAGGTAAAAAAGTAGTGGTTCATTTCTTTCCGATGGCTTTTACAGGCGTTTGCACTACGCAATTGTGCACCATGAGAGATAGTTTTGGCTATTACGAAGGTATCAACGCTGCGGTAGTAGGCATTTCAGTAGATAGCCCATTTACCTTGGCTAAGTTTAAAGAAGACCAAAAGTATCAATTCCCTTTGTTGTCTGATTTTAACAAAGATGCATCGAAGGCTTATGGCGCTTTTTATGAAGAATTTGTATTCAATTTAAAAGGTGTTTCTAAAAGAGCCGCTTTTGTGATTGATGAAAAAGGTTTAATCGCCTATGCAGAAGTATTAGAAAGTGCAGGAGATTTACCAAACTTTGAAGCGATTAAAGCTGCTTTAGCGATTTAATACTGATAAAGTAGTAAACACCACAATGTTTAACAAAAGGCTAAGAAGGATATACTTTTTAGCCTTTTGTTTTGTAATAAAAATAGCCCATACAAATAATCCTTCAAATCTTCCTCTGGATTTGATTATTGTAAAAATGAAAAAATCGACATGTTTATTTTGTATGTCGATTCAATCGACATGCTTTTTTTGTTTTATTTTGATAAAACATGAATTAATTTTTCGTTAATATAATATATCTCATTCCCAAGTTTGAGGCAGCACAAAATTTTGTGTAAACCAAAAAAATGAATTGATATTTTTAGTTACTTTTGAAAACAAGAAAGAAATCTCGTTAGCGCAGATTTATGAGATGTAGTAGGATTTAGATAAGTCACAACCGTTATGCCTCATTATGAAAAATACGACCGAAATAGAACACGCAATCGAAATCATAAGCGAAAATTATTCGCCTTTGACAGCCGACTGTAAAAGTGACTTGAAAAACTCGTGCAAACTATTAAGTCTTGATAAATCAACATTAATTGTAAAAGAAGGACAGTTTGCCGATAAAATGTATTTCATTGTGAGCGGTTGCGTAAGAGCTTTTTACAATAAAGACGGCAAAGATATTACAGATTGGTTTGCTTTTGAAGGCGATTTTATCTCGTCTATAAACAGTTTTAATCAGGGCGTAGCAAGTAAACACGCTATTGAATTACTAGAGCCAACTCTATTTTTAGAAATAACAAGAGAAACAATTTTTACACTAGCAGACAAACACCATTGTTTTGAGCGATTAGGGAGAATTGCGGTAACAAAAACAATGCTCCAACTACAAGAAAGAATAGTTTCGATACAATTTGAAACGGCACAACAAAAATATGAAAGTTTAATTAATGTGCGTCCAGACATCCTTCAAAGAGTGCCCTTAACCTACATTGCATCTCATTTAGGCATAACACTTGAAACTTTAAGTAGAATTCGCAATCCAAAAAAACGAATTTGATTTACATCAAATGGTTTAAACCACTTTTTATAGACCTTTGAAAAAAAAAATCAAAGAAAATGAAAAAAATAAACATTCCCATTTTATTGGCAAGTATTTTAACTGGGTTAGCCTTTATAGCCCATACCATTGGTGGAGATATAGAATTAACAAGTATTCAACCTGCCATAACTATTGACAATTGGGCTGAAAAGCAACAAATCTGGACCATGGCAAGGTGCGGTTGGCACTGGATTTCCTTCGACTTGCTTTTTGCTACTATTGCGCTTTCGCTTATTAATTTTGCCAACTATTTTGAAAATAAAAAGACCATTTTACAATTGCTTTCTTTGTACTTTTTTGGGTATGCAATGGTTTGGTTTATGGTAATTATACTATCACCATCGTTCCCAAATAATTTTATAAACCTTGGGCAGTGGCTACTTTTATTAACAATTGGAATACTTATTAAATATGGGACAAAAAAACAGAATGCTTAAACTTGGAGGATACATAAACATTGTCATTGCAGTCGCTCATATTGTAGGGCTCTTTTGGGCAGACAAAATGTTTGAAGCAACAGGAATAGCAGATTCAATGGCGCTTGCTGCCCAAAAAATTCATCCTATGTATCCGTATTTTATTACGGTTGTTGTGGCTATTTTCTTTTTTATTTTCGGACTGTATGGACTTTCAGCAGCGGGTAAAACCCGAAAATTACCCTTTATGAAGCCTATTGTTTTTCTGATAGCAGGAATTTATTTATTGCGTGGAATTGGCGAACTTATATTTGATTTAGAAAAACAACAAGCTAGTCAAATATTAGAAATAACCTATTCGTTAATTGCGGTTTTTATTGGACTTTTGTTTTTAGTTGGAGGGATTCAGAAATGGAAATTGACCACAGAGAAAAAATAACAAACGCATTATACAGCTTTGGCAACACGACGTTTCATTTTGTAATTGCCGAACTTTAAAGCTATAAAAGCCGTTTTAATAAAATAAAAAAGAAAAGTATTTTTTATTTATAACCGATAGCTTACATTTGTTTGCAAAAACTAGGTAGATGCTTAAAAGATTGAAAAATATGTACGAATATAAGAATGCATTTGGCATTTTTATATTCGTATTTTTTTTATCTGCAAGTACATTTAAAGTTTGCTCGATTGTTAGTCAAACTACCGATTCTTCGGCAGTGGTTAAAAAACAAGTTTCTAAAACAATTCTCAAATCAGAAAATGCGGTTGAAGATTCTTGGATGTTTCAAGATGAAAATGAGCCCGAAATTGAAGAGGACGAAATAGGCGACTCTTTTTTACACGTAGGCGGTTTTTCTTTCTCATATTTTCTTTTACCATTTAAGGAAAGAAAAAAAGAAACCCTTGTTTCCCACAAAAAAACAGTTACAGCGGAACTTTACACTCTTTATTGCAACTGGAAATTATATTCGTTCTGAATCCTCCTTCTTTAATTGCTTATTTCATTAAGCAATTTCTTATTTAATTTTTTAACGGTAACATTTTTTAAGCGTTTTTAAGAAATGTTGAAATTGTTTATCGTTTACATTATTTCATTTTTATTTTAAAAATAAAAGCTATGAATCAAGTTTATAAAAAATTTGATGAAGATGAGGTATTACATCATTTACAACATTATTTGCCTGCTCAAGCACCATTAAAAGATTTTGTTCATCACAATACTTTACATGCTTTTCAGTCGAATCATTTTTTTGATGCACTGCAAAAATCTAATCAAATTTTCGGGTATAAAACCATCCTTTCTTTACCTGAATTTAGAGATTTATACAAAAACGGGAAAATCAAAAAATCGGTTTTAGATTTTGTTATAAAAACAAGAAAAGGTGAGGGTAATTTAGAAGTTTGGCAAAATAAATTGTTGTTTGAACATTACGATGCCTCTTGTCATCCTCGAATAGGAAGTTTTAGATCTCATTGGAAAACAGATTACGCTATCAATTTGGATAAAGTAGTACACACCTTATTGTTTAAAATGTTGTGTAGTTATTTAGATCAAGGAATTTCGATTTGGAGTTTTCCTGTTCACGAAAAAGGTTTTTTATCTTCGATAAAAGTATTAGAAAAAAGTAATTACATCAGTTTTTTTGCTACCAAAAGAGCTAAGGAATTACTTTTTAAACCACATTTAAACATCCAAACATTATTGGATATTTTGGTTGCTAACGAAGATTTTTACGAACAATATTTATTTGATCAACAATTCTTGCATCCAGGCTGGTCAGGTATTGTAGCTACAATTGAACAACAACCAGAATCTTTATTAGATGGGCGAAAAATAAATTTAAAAGAATTTATTTTGTTTGAATTACTCCTCGAAATTGATGCTTTGGATGCCAAGTTTGGTGAAAATTGGTTGCCATTAGGTAATAAGGTGAAAAGCAAGCCAATGAATCTATTTGCCAAAGCGGCTTACTCCGAGCTATTCGAATTGCAAACCATTTGGCAAGAGGCTTTTGAGTTTTCGTTTTATGATGAGGTGCTTTTGGGTATTCAGTATCAGAAAAAAAACAAAATAGATCCGATTGATAATAAAAGTTTTCAAGCATTTTTTTGCATGGATGATAGGGAGTGTTCTATTCGTCGGCATGTAGAATCTTTGGATAGTAGATGTGAAACTTTTGGAACGCCAGGTTTTTTTAATGTGGAGTTTTTTTATCAGCCTCTTGGGGGTAAGTTTTACACTAAATTGTGTCCTGCACCCGTTACACCCAAATACTTGATCAAAGAGGTAGGCATTACGAATAAAAGACAAACAGATGTTCATTTTACGAAACATGCACATGGTTTGTTTTTTGGGTGGATTATTTCTCAAACTTTGGGTTTTTGGTCTGCTATGCGATTATTTCTCAATATTTTTAGTCCTACCATTACACCAGCCACAAGTACATCTTTTCGACATTTAGATAAAAAAGCCAACTTGATAATTGAACATACAGAAGGCAGTCACCAAATTAAAGGATTGCAGTTGGGTTTTACAACAGATGAAATGGCGGATAGGGTAGAAGGGCTTTTGAAAAGTATTGGTTTGGTGGAAAATTTTGCACCCATCGTTTATGTGGTGGGACATGGAGCCACGAGTATCAATAATACACATTATGCCGGCTATGATTGTGGCGCTTGCTGCGGAAGACCAGGTTCTGTAAATGCAAAGGTTTTTGCTTTTATGGCTAATCACATCAAAGTGAGAGCTATTTTGCAACAGAGAGGGATTTCTATTCCAGAAGAAACGCAGTTTGTAGGAGCTTTGCATGATACCACTCGTGATGAAATCGTTTTTTATGATGAAGAAATGATCAGCACAAGCAATAAAGCCAATCACACTAAAAATATAAATGTTTTTGAAACAGCTTTAGGTTATAATGCTAAAGAAAGATCTCGAAGGTTTGAGTCGATTGATTCGCAACAATCGGTTGAAAAAGTACACCAAAGTGTAAAAAAACGTTCAGTTTCTTTATTCGAACCCAGACCAGAATTAAACCACGCTACCAATGCGTTGTGTGTGGTGGGGAGTAGAAATTTATCTAAAAATTTGTTTTTAGATAGACGTTCATTTATGAATTCCTATGATTATCGAATAGACCCAAATGGAGACTATCTTTTCGGTATCCTGAAAGCGATTGCACCCGTAGGCGGTGGAATTAATCTTGAATATTATTTTTCACGGGTAGATAATCAAAAGCTGGGAGCAGGTACCAAGTTGCCACACAATGTAATGGGGTTGATTGGAGTAGCTAATGGGATAGACGGCGATTTGCGTACCGGATTGCCAAGTCAAATGATAGAAGTACACGATCCAATTCGATTAATGGTTATCGTAGAACATTTTCCAGAGGTCATACTCAAAACGATTAGCAAGGTGCCAGAAACCTATGAATGGTTTAAAAATGAATGGGTGCGTTTGGTCGCTGTTCATCCTGAAAGTGGAGCACTTTTTCTGTTTCAACAAGAAAAATTTATTCCTTATCTGCCTATACAAACAGAAATAAAACGGAGTAAGAATATTTTGGAAGCGGTAGCTAAAGAACAAGACAACATGTCCATATTAATCATTAATTAAAAAATAAAAGATGGAATCATTATTACAATATTTTTTAGTACTCCCTTTTTTAGGTTTTATACTTACGTTGCTTGCCAACGATAAAAAAGAGACGTTTATATCGAGAGTTGCTTTTGTAGTTGTGTTGACACAACTAATAGGGATTATCGTTTTTATTTCAGGCTGGCTTTATCTCGGTCATTTGGATTTGAATTTAAGAGAGTTAACCTTGTTTCATAATAAAGAATCAGATTTTTTTATTGATTTTTATTTTGATGAAATTACAGCGGTTTATATGCTCATGGGGGCATTACTTACCTTTTTAGTAACCACTTACAGCCGCTATTATCTGCATAGAGAAAATGGGTATAAGCGATTTTTTTGCACCATTCTATTCTTTTTCTTGGGATATAATTTAGCAGTTTTGTCAGGTAACTTTGAAACATTGTTTTTAGGTTGGGAAATTTTAGGTATATCCTCATTTTTGCTAATTGCTTTTTATAGAGATCGATATTTACCCGTGAAAAATGCGATTAAAGTTTTTTCTATTTACCGAATTGGAGACGTAGGATTAATTTTAGCTATGTGGGCAGCGCATCATTTATTTCACGAAAACATCACTTTTTTGAAGTTGAATAATTACGAAATGGTAAGCGAACATCTTTCCTCACATTCGTTGATAGGTGTTTTTATTTCATTAGCAATTTTGATTGCCGCAGCAGCAAAATCAGCGCAATTGCCATTTTCTTCGTGGTTGCCAAGGGCGATGGAAGGGCCTACGCCATCAAGTGCAATTTTTTACGGCTCACTTTCGGTGCATTTAGGGGTGTTTTTATTGCTTAGAACTTTTCCTTTTTGGGAACATCAAACTTCTATTCGGGTTTTAATTACGATTTTAGGATTGTTTACAAGCATTATCGCTTCCTTAATTGCAAGAGTACAATCATCTGTTAAAAGTCAAATTGCTTATGGATCTATTGCTCAAATTGGACTTATTTTTATTGAGGTAGCATTGGGTTTGAAAACCTTGGCTTTAATACATTTTGCAGGAAACGCATTTTTGAGAACCTATCAATTACTTGTTTCACCCTCGGTAGTAAGTTATTTAATTAGAGAACAATTCTATAATTATAAGCCAAAGCAACAAACCTTTGAAGATTCTTTGTCCAAAAAAATGGAATTTTCTTTATATATATTGGCATTAAAAGAGTTTCAATTAGAGTGGTTTATGAATTTTATTCTTTGGCGACCATTAAAAAAAGTAGGTAGTAAATTGAACTTTATAAAAATTAAAAGTTTGGTGCTTTTGTTTGCCATGGTGTATGCTTTTGGGATATTAACCTATGTTTTTAAAACGAATATCCCTTATCAGATTAGAAATTTGTTGCCAGAAATATTTGCCTTTATGGGTATGGTGATGATTTTTAAAGCCTATTCGGAAAGAAAAAGTCCTTACGTAGCTTGGCTAATGATCGTAATGAATCATTTTTTGATTGCATTGGCGATCTCATTTAATGAAAAAGTGGGTTTTAACGAAATTCTATTGTATTTAACGGGAATTGTAATTGCAGGTGCGTTTGGCTATTTAGCATTATTGGCACTTAGCAAAAATGAAAAGAAAATATCATTGAATATGTTTTCTGGGCATGTTTACGAACATCCAAAACTTTCATTCTTTTTCTTGTTGGCTACGCTAGGGATTACGGGTTTTCCCATTACCACTACATTTATTGGCGAAGACTTGATTTTTAGTCACATTCATAGGTCTCAAATTATATTAGCAATCATGGTTTCGTTAAGTTTTGTGGTAGGAGGAATTGCCGCAATTCGTATTTACGCTAGGCTTTTCTTGGGGCCACATATCAAAACTTATCACGAATTACCATACAAATCATCTTAAAAAAAATAATTATATGAAAAATAAATATTACATCCCTGCCGATGGTTTAGCAGGATTAAAAGAAAACTTCAAGAAAGATGCACTTTCAGGTTTTTTAGTGTTTTTATTGGCTTTGCCACTTAGTTTAGGAATCGCCAAAGCATCCGATTTTCCGGCAATTTTTGGTATTGTTACCGCAATTATTGGCGGCGTATTGGTGAGTTTCTTTTCAGGATCTCGATTAACAATTAAAGGACCCGCTGCGGGATTAATTGTAATCTGTAGTGGCGCAGTAAGCGCTTTTGGTGGCGGAGAAATAGGTTGGCAAATGGCGCTTGCCGCTATTGTTGTGGCTGGTGTAATTCAAATTATATTCGGATTGTTAAAATTAGGTAAGTTAGCCGATTTTTTCCCTGGTGCCGCTATTCATGGTATGCTTGCCGCGATTGGCATTATCATCATGTCGAAACAAATACATGTTTTATTAGGAATCAATTCAACTATTTTAAAAGGTAAAGAGCCATTAGAGCTTTTAGCCATGATTCCGGAAAGTATATTGCATGAGAATGCGCATCTTACCGAAATTGGGATTGCTTGTTTAGCGATTTTGATTTTATTCAGTATCGTTAAAAATCAAAAAATTAAAAAAATACCTGCACCGCTTATTGTGTTATTTGTCGCCATCCCATTAGGTTTGTTTTTAGATATCAAACACGAACCAGCAGTAATGAAATATGCTTTGGTTTCTATTGGAAATGTTTTTGATGTATATAAAAACGGATTTTTTAAAGCCGATTTTTCCGTAATAATTAGTCATACAGGTGAGTTTTTAATGTATGTGGTTTTGTTTTCTTTAATCGGAACATTAGAGTCGCTTTTAACAGCAAAAGCTATTGATGGACTAGATCCATACAATAGAAAATCTGATTTTGATAAAGATTTAGTGGCAGTAGGAGTAGGAAATACTTTGTCGGGACTGGTAGGTGGTTTACCTATGATTAGTGAAGTAGCTCGTAGTTCGGCAAATGTTTCTAATGGAGGCGTAACACGTTGGGCAAATTTTTTTCATGGTGTATTTTTATTGTTAGCCATTTTATTCGCCGTACCGCTTATTGAAATGATTCCCAACGCAGCATTAGCAGCCATGCTTATTTTTGTAGGTTTTAAATTGGCACATCCTAAAGAATTTATTCACATGTGGCATGTAGGTAAAGACCAGTTTATTCTTTTTACAACAACTGTAATTGTAACTTTAGCTACCGATTTATTGATTGGAGTAGGCGTAGGTATTTTATTAGAAATGATTTTTAATCTTGCTTATGGCTTGAAAATCAAAAATTTATTTTCAGCTACTGCAACAGTACACCTGCAAGACAGTCAACAAATTGTTGTTTTTAGAGATGGATTGTCATTTTCAAATGTATTGTCTTTGAAAAAAATAATAAATAACCTAGATATGTCTAATAATATAATTTTAGATGTTAGTCAAGCAACCGTAGTTGACCATACAACCATGTTGGTACTCAGTAATTTCATGATAGAGATGAAACGAAAAGAATTAAACGTTGAGATTGTAGGGCTAGAAAATCACTTGAAAAAAGGACACAGTGAAACCTCAACCCGAGTTTTAAAATAAATAGAATTTATAAAGGGAGTCGAAAACTCCCTTTATTTTCTAAAGAAAATAAAGTAAAATGAAAAAAATTATATCAGATCTGTGATGTCGCATAATTAAAAAAAAATATATGTTTCCGTTATTTCT
>JAIEMU010000128.1 GCA_019751895.1 Sphingobacteriaceae bacterium
CGATTTATTGATAAGTAAATTAGACGCTTATGGCGGTCCTGATGCCGCTCATGAAAGTTTTACGCCCATACAAAAAGCCATTAGCTATGCCATGACATCGCCTTTTACTACGGGTGGAATACGTGGAAACAAAAAACACATGGGTACTTTTCATCCTCGCAGTTTCAATATGGGCGTTTCAAGGGCTGTATTTGAAAAAGGTGGTGGTTTTATTTTAACCCGTTTAGGAGAGGATATTGAATATAGCATTCGCATTCACGAAAATGGATTTAAAATTGGTTTAATTCCTGATGCTAAAGTTTATCACAAGCGTAGAACTAGTTTTAGTCAGTTTTATAAACAATTGCATTTTTTTGGAAGAGCAAGGATAAATATTTACAAACATTTTCCGAAAGAATTAAAATTAGTACATTTTTTTCCAGCTTTTGCTACCTTAGGTATGATTTTGACATTGGTTTTAAATCTTTTTAACCTGCCTTTAGCTTCACTTTGTAATGCCTTTTTTGGGCTTTATTTTGTGTTGATTTTCCTACATTCATTACAGTTTAATAAATCGTTTACTATTGCTTTTTTGAGTTTAATTGCCGCTTTTATTCAACTTACTGCTTATGGATTAGGTTTTATGCAAGATTTTTGCAAAAGAATTATATTGAAACAATCTTGATAACTTTCAACTTAATTTAAAAATCAATTAAAATTGTATTTTTGAGTTTTAGCACGTTTTGAAAACTGTTTTTTTGAAAAATAAAACAATAATATATACCCAAATACGATGATAATATTAAATAAAAAAACCTTAACATTTTTTTTAAAAGAAAGCACATTTGCCATTAATGAGGTAATCATTGAAACCTTTGAAGTGATTAAAAAACATTATATTTCAATTGCATTGTTGTGTTTTCTGATGTTTATAACCTCATCGGCTTCGGGTTTTATGGCTTTTTATCTAAATGAAGTTAGCCTAGGTTTAAGAACTTTAATGGCTTTTATTTTTTTACTTTCTTTTTTTGTATTAAACCTTACATTGTTTAAATACATTTTTCATCTTCTAGACGATGAAGAAGGAAAAGTGATTATTATAGAAACACTTCCTACTAAAAATCAAATTATTAGGTTTTTGAAAGCATCTGTCTATTTTATGATTTGGGTAATTGTAGTTGGCTTGGTTTTTGTACCTGTTATGTTCGTTATCGACCCTATTTTGAGGTTTATGGTTCATCTGCAATGGGTGAGTAGTTTTAATGAAGCGGCTGCAATGTTGATGAAGTTGGCTTTGTTTTTGACCATCATCTTGATTTTTTTAACTTTCCTTAGGGTTTCTTTTTTTCCATTTTTCATCATTGATAAAAATGCGAAACCTTTTGAATCATTGAAATTTAGCTTAGCAATTACCAAAGGCAATACCATTAAAATATTTATGCTATTGTTGTTACTTGGGACTACAAACTTTTTATACTTATTTTTTAACTATTTGAATTGGCCTACATTCGCTTTTTTTGTAAACTTTATAAGTTCGTTTATTGTAGAACCATTTTCTATTGTTGCGATTACCATCGCCTATCGAAAAATGATGCGTGAGTATAAAGGAACAAATAATCCCGATATTTTACACAATCTTGTATAAGAATGGGATTAAAAGCATTAATTAGCAAACCATTTGCCAATTTTATTGTAAAAAAAAACAATAAATGGAAATTTAATTCAGTAGAAGCTCAGCAAAAAGTTTTTACAAAATTAATTAAATCGGCGAAACACACGAGTTTTGGGAAAGATCATGATTTTCAGTCTATTACTGATTATAAATCATATAAACGAAATGTTCCCGTTCGGGATTATGAGGATTTGAAACCTTATATTGAGCGTGTTTTGCAGGGCGAAAAGGATGTTTTGTGGAAAGGAAAACCAGCTTATTTTGCCAAAACTTCTGGCACTACATCAGGTATAAAATATATCCCGATTTCAAAAGAATCGATGCCTGAACACATCAAAGCTGCTAGAAATGCGTTGCTTACTTATATTCATCAAACAGGGAAAACAGATTTTGTAAATGGAAAAATGATTTTCTTACAAGGTAGCCCCGTTTTAGATGAAAAAAATGGGATTAAAATCGGTCGATTGTCAGGAATTGTAGCAAATCTTGTTCCTAAATATTTGCAAAAAAATAGAATGCCAAGCTATCAAACCAATTGCATTGAAGACTGGGAACAAAAAGTAGAAGCCATTGTAAAAGAAACCAAAAATCAGAATATGACGCTCATTTCAGGCATACCGCCTTGGGTACAGATGTATTTTGATAAACTTATAGAGCAAACTGGTGTTGAAAAAATCAAAGATATTTTTCAGAACTTCAATCTATTTGTTTATGGCGGAGTAAATTACGAACCTTATCGAGCTAAAATTGAAAGCACAATTGGTAAAAAAATTGATAGTATAGAAACGTATCCAGCTTCTGAAGGATTTATAGCCTATCAGGACGATCAAAATGATAAAAGTTTACTTTTATTAACAGATGCGGGGATTTTTTATGAGTTTATTCCTGTGGATGAATTTTATAATGAAAATCCAACTCGAATTTCATTAGAAGAAGTAGAATTGAATAAAAATTATGCGTTAATTTTAAGTACCAACGCAGGTTTGTGGGCCTACAATATAGGAGATACCATTAAATTTGTCTCTAAAAATCCATACAAAATATTGGTAACAGGACGAATTAAGCATTTTATTTCTGCCTTTGGCGAACATGTAATAGGTGAGGAAGTAGAACACGCACTGCTTTCTGTTGCAAATCAAGAAGGGGTTGATATAATCGAATTTACAGTTGCTCCTCAAGTAAATCCACTAAATAACGAATTGCCTTATCATGAGTGGTTTATCTCTTTTTCAAAGCCACCAAAAGATTTGAAAGCATTTAGTTTAAAGGTAGATCAGGCATTGCAAACAAAAAATGTTTATTATTATGATTTAATAGAAGGTAAAATTTTACAACCTTTGCAAATTCGTACGCTAACTTGTGATGCGTTTGTAAATTATATGAGGGAAGTAGGTAAGTTGGGCGGACAAAATAAAGTACCTAGATTAAGTAATGATCGTAATTTGGCGTCAGCATTAGAAAAATATATCGTTAAATATTAAAAATAATTTGAAAAACATAGCTATACTAGGCTCAACAGGGTCTATCGGAACACAAGCTTTAGAAGTGGTAAGAGCTAATCCTCAATTATATGTTTTGGATGCTTTAACTGCACAAAATAACGCAAAACTTTTAATTGAGCAGGCCTTAGAATTTAAACCTTCTTTGGTTGTAATTGGCGACGAAAGCAAACATCAAGAAGTAAAATCGGCTTTGCCAAACTGTAAGGTTTTGTGTGGTGATGAAGCGCTTGTAACCGCTGTAACTTTGCCACAAACGCAAATGGTTTTAACCGCTGTAGTTGGTTTTTCAGGTTTAATTCCCACCATAGAAGCCATAAAAGCTAAAAAAAATATCGCTTTAGCAAATAAAGAAACTTTGGTTGTAGCTGGCGAATTGGTGATGAATCTAGCGAAAGAACATGGGGTGAAAATTATACCTGTAGATTCAGAACATTCAGCTATTTTTCAGTGTTTGGTTGGAGAAGAAAATAATCCAATCGAAAAAATTTATTTAACCGCTTCAGGTGGTCCATTTAGAGGTAGAAATCTAGAATTTTTAAAAAATGTTACCAAAACAGAGGCCTTAAAACACCCAAATTGGGTGATGGGAGCTAAAATTACGATTGATTCGGCTACATTGATGAACAAAGGTTTAGAGGTAATAGAAGCCAAATGGCTTTTTGGTTTAGAAGCGCATCAAATCGACGTTATTGTTCATCCTCAATCTATTATTCATTCTATTGTGCAGTTTAAAGACGGTTCAATGAAGGCGCAAATGGGTGTTCCTGATATGAAACTGCCCATTCATTATGCTTTAGCTTATCCGCAAAGAATCGAAACTAATTTTGAGAGATTTGATTTTTTGAAATACCCTGAAATGACTTTTTCTAAACCAGATACTACCTGTTTTAGAAATTTAAACATCGCTTTTGAAGCGATGAAAAAAGGAGGGAACACTCCTTGTATCATCAATGCTGCCAATGAAATAGCTGTAGCAGCTTTTTTGAAAGATGAAGTCGGTTTTTTGCAAATGAGCAATATTATTGAACAATGTGTAACCGAAATTTCTTTTATAGAAAAACCCAGCTTAAATAATTATTTAGAAACTGACAAACATACCCGTATATTAGCGGAAAAATTAATAAAAAACATTTAAAAAGGAATATGGACGTACTTATCATGGCAGGCCAACTTTTGTTGGGATTATCAATATTGGTTATTTTACACGAATTAGGGCATTTTTTAGCAGCTAGAGCTTTTGGAATTAAAGTGGAGAAATTTTATTTGTTTTTTGACGCTTGGGGTTTCAAACTATTTAGTTTCAAAAAAGGAGGAGTAGAGTATGGTGTGGGTTGGTTGCCTTTGGGCGGATACGTGAAAATTGCGGGTATGATAGATGAAAGCATGGATAAAGAGCAATTGGCACAACCGATTCAAGATTGGGAATTTAGAGCAAAACCAGCTTGGCAACGTTTGATTGTGATGTTGGGGGGAATTATCGTCAACATTATTGTAGGAATTGTAATCTTCTGGTTCATAACTTTTAAGTATGGAGAGTCTTTTGTACTAAATGATTCACTTAAACATGGAATACTTCCGGGCGAAGTAGGGAAAGAAATCGGTTTAAAAGCTGGTGACAGACTTTTAGCAATAAATGGCAAAAGAGTAAAATATTTTGATGAAATATTAAGTCCAACTATTTTTCTAAGCACAGATGCAACCATCACGGTTTCAAGAGATAATAAAACTTTAAACATAAAAATACCTAACAATGTAATTGATATGTTGGGTAAATATGGCAAAAATGAGTTCGTGAGTTATAGACTTAAATCTTCAATTGACTCTGTTTTGCCTGAAAAAGGTGCGCAATTTGCAGGTTTGAAAAAAGGAGACGAAATCATTAAAATAAACCATAAAACAGCCTTATACAATGACCAAGCGATGGTAATTTTAAAAGCTAATAAAGGTAAAAAAGTTGATTTTGAAGTGCTTAGAGAAAATAAACCATTGAATTTAAAAGTTCAAATAGACACAGCAGGGACTATCGGAATTGCATTTAGTTCGAAAGAATTAAAATCAGAAGTTATAAATTATAACTTTTTCGAATCATTTTCAATAGGAGTGAATAAAGCTTGGACTTCATTTACAAGTAACGCAAAAGGGATCTCGAAAATGATATCTGGTGATGCTAGTGCTCGCAACATTAGCAGTCCGATAGGTATTGCCAAAGTATATGGTTCAACCTTTAGTTGGTATAAGTTTTGGAGTTTAACAGGTTTAATATCAATAGCTTTAGCGTTTATGAATTTATTGCCTATTCCTGCTTTAGATGGTGGTCATGTGGTTTTTTTATTGTTAGAAATCATAAAAGGAAAACCCGTTAGTGATAAAGTTTTAGAAAAAGCACAAATAGTGGGCTTTGTAATTTTGATGGCTTTAATGGTATTTTCATTCGGTAACGATATTTTAAAAATATTTGGATTATAAAACATTTTCGCTTGATTTGATTAAAAATCAACTCAGAAAATCAAACATTTTAATTATTTTTGGACAGTATAAATTTTAATTACAATTTAATAAAAATATGAATTACGACTTAATAATATTGGGCAGTGGCCCAGGTGGATATGTTGCCGCAATTAGAGCGTCACAATTGGGGTTAAAAACGGCTATTGTCGAGCGTGAAGCTTTGGGTGGCATTTGTTTAAATTGGGGTTGTATTCCTACCAAAGCCTTGTTAAAAAGTGCACAAGTATTTGAATATATTAACCACGCTTCCGAATACGGAATCAAAACTTCTGCGCCAGAA
Source organism: Sphingobacteriaceae bacterium (assembly GCA_019751895.1). Taxonomy (GTDB): domain Bacteria; phylum Bacteroidota; class Bacteroidia; order Sphingobacteriales; family Sphingobacteriaceae; genus Pedobacter. The sequence goes on from JAIEMU010000128.1 coordinate 5,942, forward strand.
GCAGATTTTTCGGCGGTTATTGCTCGTAGTCGTGGTGTTGCTGAAGGTATGAGTAAAGGTGTTCAATTTTTATTAAAAAAGAATAAAATTGATGTAATCATGGGAACTGGTAAAGTTAAACCAGGAAACAAAATAGAGGTTACTGCTGCTGATGGTACTAAAAGCGAAGTTGCGGCTAAAAATATTATTGTTGCAACAGGAGCTCGTTCAAGAGAATTACCGAATTTGAAACAAGATGGTAAAAAAATAATTGGCTACCGCCAAGCAATGGTGTTGCCTGAGCAACCAAAAAGCCTTGTTGTAGTAGGTTCTGGTGCCATTGGTGTAGAATTTGCATATTTTTATGCAACGATGGGAACAAAAGTGACCATTGTTGAATTTATGGAAAACATTGTTCCTGTTGAAGATGAAGATGTGTCTAAACAATTGGCTCGTAGCTTGAAAAAAACAGGTATCGACATCATGACTTCTGCAAGCGTAGAAAGTGTAGATACTAGCGGAAAAGGTTGCAAAGTGCAAGTAAAAACAGCTTCAGGAATGCAAACCATCGAATGCGATGTAGTACTTTCTGCTGCAGGAATTGTAGCCAATATCGAAAACATTGGTTTAGAAGAAACAGGCATCAAAACCGAAAAAGGTAAAATTGTAGTGGATGAGTTTTATAACACTTCTGTAAAAGGTTATTATGCAATTGGTGACGTGGTAGGTGGTCAATCTTTGGCACACGTGGCCTCAGCTGAAGGTATCATTTGTGTAGAAAAAATTGCAGGTCAACATGTTGAGCCATTGGATTATAACAATATTCCAGGATGTACATATTGCTCACCAGAAGTTGCATCTGTAGGCTACACCGAAAAAGCCGCAAAAGCAGCAGGTTATGAATTGAAAATTGGAAAATTTCCTTTTTCAGCCTCAGGTAAAGCTAGCGCATCGGGCGCAAAAGATGGTTTTGTAAAACTTATTTTTGATGCCAAATACGGTGAATTATTAGGTGCTCACTTAATTGGTGCTAACGTAACCGAAATGATAGCCGAAATAGTGGTGGCTCGAAAATTAGAAACCACAGGACACGAAATGATTAAAGCCGTACATCCACATCCAACCATGAGCGAAGCCATTATGGAAGCGGCAGCCGATGCTTACGGAGAAGTAATTCACTTATAGAAAATTAATTTCAAAAACCTATTGCAGAAACGCAATAGGTTTTTTTATACCCATTTTATGCAGTTACATACGATAAACACAGGATTATTTAAGTTAGATGGTGGTGCGATGTTTGGCGTAGTGCCAAAATCTATTTGGCAAAAAACAAATCCTGCCGATGCCAATAATTTATGCACTTGGGCAATGCGTTGTTTGTTGATTGAAGACGGAGATAGGTTGATTTTGATTGACAACGGAATTGGCGACAAGCAAGACGATAAATTTTTAAGTCATTATCATTTGCATGGCGAAGATACCTTAGACAAATCTTTGGCAAGCAAAGGTTTTAACAGATCAGATATAACGGATGTTTTTTTAACACATCTTCATTTCGATCATTGTGGAGGTGCGGTAGAGCGAGTAGGAGATAAGCTGTTGCCGGCCTTTAAAAACGCCACATATTGGAGTAATCAGAAACATTGGGAATGGGCTGTACATCCAAATGATAGAGAAAAAGCATCTTTTTTGAAAGAAAATATTTTGCCCATTCAGGAAAGTGGACAATTGAAATTTATAGCCGACCAAGAGGGAATTAAATTTCATGAAAACGTAAATATCCGTTTCGCTTTTGGGCATACCGATGCAATGATGTTACCGCAAATACAATATAAAGGGCACAATATTATTTATATGGCCGATTTATTACCTTCTGTTGGGCACTTGCCAATTCCTTATGTGATGGCTTACGATATGTTTCCATTACAAACTTTAAAAGAAAAAAAATCGTTTTTAGAAGAAGCAGCCACACAAAACTATATTTTGTATTTTGAACACGATGCACAAAATGAATGTTGCACCGTTCAACATACCGAAAAAGGAGTGAGGCTTAAAGAGACTTTTAGTTTGAGTGAGATTTAGGGTGTAAACTCTAAAATATCACCAGGTTGGCAATTCAAAATTTCACAAATAGAGGCTAAAGTTTCTAATCTTACCGCTTTAGCCTTTCCTGTTTTTAAAATAGATAGATTCGACATCGTGATGCCAACTTTTTCACTAAGCTCTGTTAAGCTCATTTTTCGTTTGGCTAACATTACATCTAAATTTATGATAATTGGCATGGCTTAAATCGTTAAATCTTGTTCTTTTTTTAAATCAATTCCCTTTTTAAAAACAAAAGAAATGGTGAGTAAAGTAATACCGAAAAATAACGATATTAAATCAAATTCTACTGTGTTTACTACTTCGTAAGGTGTATTAGCGAATATCTTTCTGTTAGAATAAAAGTTGCCGTATTGAAAAATAGAATCAAATATACTCAGTGCGATTATTGAATAACTCATTAATTTTAAACGTCTATAGTTTTCAAATTCAAATATTTTTTCTTTACTAATCGAATCTATGAAATTATAAAGCGTAGCAAAAAAATAGATCATTAGAATAAATAAAGGTAATAAAGCGATATCTACGACGACTTTGTAAAAGTTAGTTTGGACGGTTTTATACTTTTTGTTAAGTAATTGGGCATCAGCAACGAAAGTCACATTTTTTAAATTAAGTGTGTCGCTGTTTTTCTTGTTTACCCATTGAATATTTTTTTGACCTTTTTGAACTAGTTGAACTTCTTTTTCATAGACGGCAACTTTATAATGTTCGATTTTTGTTGCTTCGTTCCTATCTTTTTTTGAGGTGTTTCTGGCAGAAATAAAAAATGCATAAGTAATTATCGAAAATATTAAAATCAGATAAAAGGATTTAATGAGTGTGACTTGGTTTTTAGTTTTCATAGTTTTTAAGTTTTAATTAATAATCAAATGTAGGAGTTAATTATTAAAAAACAAATATTATTTATTGAATTACGATAAATAATTATTATGAAACAATTTACTTGTATTTTAAACAAGATATTCTTTGGCTCGATTTTTGATAGTACATAAACTGTGAAAAATAGCGAATAAATCGTGTTTTTTGCGACAAATATTCTTTTAATTTGATGTAAATAATTGTAGATTTGCATCTTAATAAGTTTCAACTTCAAAATATTCGATGAGACAACTCAAAATTACCCAATCCATTACCAATCGCGAAAGTCAATCGCTTGATAAGTATTTACACGAAATAGGAAAAGTAGATTTAATTACCGCTGATGAAGAGGTGATTTTAGCTCGTAAAATTCGTGAAGGTGATCAAGCAGCTTTAGAACGATTAACTAAAACCAACTTGCGTTTTGTGGTTTCTGTGGCTAAACAATACCAAAATCAAGGTTTAACACTTGGTGATTTGATTAATGAAGGTAATTTAGGTTTGATTAAAGCTGCGAAACGTTTCGACGAAACCAAAGGGTTTAAATTTATATCTTATGCCGTTTGGTGGATTCGTCAGTCTATTTTACAAGCCATTGCCGAACAAAGCCGTATCGTTCGTTTACCGCTTAATCAGGTAGGTTCGTTGAGTAAAATTAGCAAAGCCTTTTCTCGTTTAGAACAAGAATTTGAACGTGAGCCTTCGCCTGAAGAATTGGCAGATAATTTAGAAACGACGGTAGATAAAATATCAGACACTTTGAGCAATTCTGGTCGCCATGTATCTATGGATGCTCCATTTGTGCAAGGTGAAGAAAATACATTGTTAGATGTGTTAGAAAATCACGAACCAAACACAGATAGTAATTTAATTAATGAGTCACTTTCTGAAGAAATAAAACGCTCATTATCTACTTTAACAGAACGTGAACGTGAAATTGTAGTCTTGTTCTTTGGTCTAAGCACTAGCCAACCTTTATCTTTAGAAGAGATAGGAGAGAAGTTTAATTTAACAAGGGAACGTGTTCGTCAAATTAAAGACAAGGCCTTGCAAAGATTGCGACATGCTTCAAGAAGTAAAATTTTAAAATCTTACTTAGGTTAGTTTGAGATTAAAACAAAATATTTTCATAAAGATTGGACAGACCCGTTCAATCTTTTTTTTATTTTAAATTTTTTTAATAATTTATAAATTTATGTTAGATAAGTATCAATCAGAATTCAATAATTGGATTGAAAAAGAAAAAAAAGCAATCGAGTTAATTAATGTAGTAGGAAAATTATGGTTCGATCGTTCGATTGAATTGGTGTTGTTCCGCAAACCATTATTTGACGTGGGAAGTAGTGAAATCTTAGCACATCATCAGTATGCCAAAGAAATAAGCGGCAAGGAAATCTCTATCTATGAAACATTAGAGCTAGCACAAGCAATTGCCAACTCAAATATAGCGCCTTCTCGTATTGATATAGGTCGTTTGGCAGCCGAATGGTTGGATAATGAGAATGACTCGATGCCCGATTTTATCATAAATAAGTTGAGCACACACATAGGTAAAGATAAAATTTCGTTAACACCTAAAGACGTTGTTTTGTATGGTTTTGGTCGAATTGGTCGAATTGCAGCAAGAGAACTCATTGTGCAAGCAGGTAAGGGCGAGCAATTACGTTTGAGAGCCATTGTAACGCGTAGTTATAGTGATGAAGAGTTGGTAAAAAGAGCTGAATTGTTGCGTACCGATTCTATTCATGGCCCATTTAATGGTATCATTGTTGAAGATTTTGACAAAAAAGCATTAATCATCAATGGACAGACTGTTTATATTATTGCAGCTAAAAATCCGGAAGACATCGACTATACTAAATATGGAATAAATGATGCGCTTTTAATCGACAATACAGGAGTGTATCGTGACCGAGAGGAGTTAAGTATTCATTTAAAATCGAAAGGGATTAGTAAAGTTTTGCTTACAGCTCCTGCCCAAGGCGATGTTCCGAATATTGTAACTGGAATTAATGATGGAGAGTTTGATTTTGAAAAAGAAACCATTTTTTCTAATGCTTCGTGTACCACGAATGCAATCGTGCCTGTTTTAAAATTGGTAGATGAAGCTTTTGGTATCGAAAAAGGACATATCGAAACCGTTCATTCATACACCAATGACCAAAATTTGTTGGATAATTATCACAAAAAATCACGTAGAGGTCGTTCTGCCGCTTTAAACTTAGTAATCACCGAAACTGGAGCAGATAAAGCAGTTTCGAAAGTTATACCTCATTTAAGCGGTAAACTTACAGGTAATGCGGTTCGTGTTCCAACTCCAAACGTATCTTTAGCTATTTTGAATCTTACATTAGCTAAAACAACTTCAAAAAATGAAATTGCGGAGGTGCTTAAATCTGCATCGCTTTTTGGTAATTTATCTGAACAAATTGAATATTCTCAATCACATGAATTGGTAAGCACTGATTTGATAGGAAACAGTCACGCATCTATTGTGGATGGTCCTGCAACCATTCTTTCAAAAGATAATAAATCGGTTGTTTTATATGCTTGGTACGACAATGAATACGGTTATACCCGACAAGTGATTCGTTTGGCAAAAAGAATTGCAGGTGTAGTTAGATTAACCTATTATTAATCATTTAAACTATGAAAAAAACAACGATTGGTGTTTTACTGTGTTTATTGTTTTGTTTGAATCAATTATTTGCTCAAGACAGTAAGCAACTTTTAAAAGATCTTAAAAAAATATCTTCTGATGGTTTTCAAGGTAGAAAAACGGGTACGATTGGCAATCAAAAAGCAAGAGATTATATTGTAAATAGATTTAAAAAAATTGGACTTACGCCTTTTTTGCCGAACAAAAATTTTGTCCAAAATTTTCCGATAAAAGATAAAGTAGATACCAATAAAATTACTGAAGGTAGAAATATTTTAGGCTATGTTGCAGGTAATTTAGATAGTGTAATTGTTGTATCGGCGCATTATGATCATTTAGGAATGAATAAGAATGGTGATGTTTTCAACGGAGCGGATGATAACGCCTCTGGTGTTGCTGCTCTTTTGCATTTTGCAGAATATTTTGTAAAAAACAAACCGAATTACACATTTGTATTCGCTGCTTTTGATGCCGAAGAAATGGGTTTGTTGGGAGCAAAGGCTTTTTTGAAAAAACCTCCAGTTGAGGTTGCTAAAATTAAAATGAATATCAATATGGACATGATTGCACACAATGATAAAGGCGAATTGTATGCTGTTGGGACATTTAAATATCCAGAATTAAAGAAATATTTTTTGACTTCAAACCATAAAGTAAAAATTTTGTTTGGTCACGATGATCCAAAACTAGGGAGTAATGATTGGACAAATCAAAGCGATCAAGGTGCATTTAATGCTAAGAATATTCCTTTTATTTATTTTGGCGTGGAAGACCACAAAGATTATCATCAATTAACAGATGAGTTTAAAAACATTAATCAAACTTTCTTTATCAATGTTTCTCAGTCAATTTTAGAAATTATTAAAAATATTGATACTAAAAAAGACATCAAAACTATTTTTAGAAGTAAATTAAAAATGTAACGAAAATCTTTTTTTATAGAGCGAGCTATTTTAATAAAAGTAGCTCGCTTTTTTATTTTAAATTATATTTCGTTTTAATCATCCCTACAAATTCGCTTCCATTTGATAATTGCGGAGCTGATTGATAAGAATTGCTAGCAGGATTTATCGACATAATTTTCGAAAGTGGTTTAATATTTGAAAAACCATTAATACCAGGAGCGAGTATATTTAACGCTTTTTTAGTATAATTTTCTTCGGCATCACCAAAATTATGCTTGGCATCGTCAAAATCATCTTCAACATCTGGTTTCATACCTGCATAATATCCACCTTCTCCATTCGAGTTTTTAGTTTCAAACATCGAGTAATAAACATCGTATTTATTTTCAATAGTAATTGGGAAAAAACCAACAGGTTTACCATAGGTAGTTTGTCCAACTAATTTAACATTTACATGAGGTTTTAACGAATTTATAATTAGTTCGCTAGCAGATGCTGTACCGTGTGAAACAATAAAAACAATGTTTTTAACCTGACTTAATCCTTTAGTTTTTTTGATAATAATTGTATTTCCTTTAGTTGAATAATCCACATCGGCATAGGTAACTATTTTTCCTTGATTGTATTGGACTTTTAAATTGTTATCTAACAATGGTTGATTCATTAAAATACTAGCTTTTCCATCTTGCATGGTTTTGTTATAATATTCATAAAACATCGTTTTTCCATTGGTAGAAGTAGGTGCGATTAGGTTTATCAAATACTCAGCAGTATTAATATATCCGCCACCATTATATCTTAAATCGATAATTAAATCACTGATATTTTCGTTTGAAAATTTTGTGAAAATTTCATCAAAATAGCGTTGTGAATTTTCCATTGTTGAAAATCTAGCATACGCCATATAGCCAATTTTCTTACTTCCAGACACAAATATTTTATCCTTATAAATTGGACTGCTTTGGTAACTTGCTTTTTGTAGGTCGTAAGTAAACGGCGTTCCATTGGCTTTTATTCCTGATATTTTTAGGTTTGAAGCACTAAAAATACTATTTATTAACATTAATTCTTCGTTGATATTGGTTCCAATATTTGTGTCATTCATTTTAGTAATTTCATCTCCTCGCACCAAACCAGCTTTATCAGCAGGTGAGTTTTGATACACCGCCTGCACATAAATTTTATACGAATTTCCATTTCTATCATAAATGCCGATTTTAGCACCTAAATCGTTTCCATACCCTTCTAAATCAACAGCACTTTTTTGTGTATGGATGTAACCTGTGGGATTTTTGTCGCTACTGTTGAAAATATAAGAATATTTGGGAACATTATTATTGTTAGGATTGTACTCAAATGGTTTTCCTGTTGTAGGGTCAATTCCAAATCGAGTAATTTCAAACAATTCGTCATTCATGGCATAAATATCAGTACTGCTTGAACTTGTATAGTTTCTAGGTTTAAAAACTTCATAACTTGGTAATGCATTGTTCCATAAATATACTTGCTTTGCATACAAAAAAATTGAATCTGCAGTTAGCTCAGCTCGATTACCATTTGCAACTGGAGTAGGACTAGGTTGTGTTTTGTTTTTTTTACAAGCACCTAACAATAATAAAGTGGTGATTACTAAGGTGAATAAAGTGGATTTTTTCATGGTTTTTAGTTAAGTTCTTGGATGTGTGCGAAATCAATATCGTTCAATTTAGCGAAGTTATTAGAAGTTTCATCAGCACCAATGTAAATAATAGAAGATTTTGTTAAATTATAGTCTTTTATTATTTTTTCTAATGTTATTTGTGGCGTACTTTCTTCAGTAAAATAAACAATTAAATCGGCTTCTAAATGATTCCATTCTATTTGTTTGATTTTGTTTATTTGTTGTGCTGGATTTCCTTTTATGAATAAAAAAATCTGCTTATGATTTGATTTAATTTGTTCTAAAAAAGTTAATGTTTTCTCGAATAATAAAAGTTTTAAAGGCAACCTCACATTTTCATGTAATAAATCAAAGTTTTTTTGATAGTTTTTTGGAATAGAAAATTTTTCAGCAGTTTTTGTAAATATATCTTCACTACCATCTTCAAAGTATGTTTTTTTCATAAACTCCAAAATATCAATAGCATTCATTCCTTTCTCACTTTCTATGAAATTGGCAAATAGATAATAAATTTGAAGTAAATAGTCTTTCTCAGGATAAAGAACATTATCTAACTCAAATAAAAAAGCATTTTTTTGATTTAAATAGTTATTGATCGACATAATAATTTAAATTGTAAATAGTGAAAAATCTTTCTCATTACCATAAAAAACACCATTTCTAATTATTTTATTTTCTGAAAAATGCAACTCAAATAATGATTTGTCACCATAAATCAAATCACCATTTTTGATTGCAACAATGTTATTTGAAAGGTTTACATCCTTTATTAAGGATAAATTATGTGTCATTAAAGGCAATAATATTTGGATGTTAAACTCCTCGAAAATAGTTTTTGAATTTTCTAAGTTTTGGATTTCAAATGGATATAAAGGTAGAATTTCGTTTACTCCTTCATCTAAACATACTTTTAAAAGTTGATGAGAAGTAGTGTTTTCGTCTTTGATTCCTAAACTGATAAATTTATAATCAGCCGTTTTTAAAATCGGTACATCGCCATAATCAGCAAACACAATTTCATGTTCTTTAAAAACAGTCAATAATTTTAATGCTTTTGCTGAGTTTCCTCCCGTAATTAATATTTTCAAAGTATGTTTTTTAGTTTTTTAAAATACCTTTAAATATCACTAAGTATATTTAAAAACATGTAAATTTACTAAAAAATTATTCTGTTTATTCAAATGAGAAGATTATTGCTTTTTTTGATGCTTGCAATTTTGCTGATATGCGGCAGTTGGGGTTTTTTTGGTCATCAAAAAATAAATAATTTGGCAGTATACACGTTACCAAGCGGTTTAATTTCGTTTTATAAAATCAATCAAAAATACATTACCGAACACGCTGCCGATCCTGATAAACGTAGATATGCAGATACGGCTGAAGCCCCTCGACATTATTTAGATGTAGAAAATTACGAAAAAAATATAGACAGCATTCCTTTTATATGGAAAGACGCAGTTAATAAATATGGATTAAAAAAACTCAATAAAAGCGGTATTTTGCCTTGGCACATTCAACGTACTTATTATAATTTGGTGAAAGCTTTTAAAGATTTAGACAGCTTGAAAATATTAAAATACTCATCTGATTTAGGTCATTATATTGGCGATGCGCATGTTCCGTTACATACCACAGAAAACCACAATGGTCAACTAACCAACCAAGTAGGTATTCATGGTTTTTGGGAAAGTCGTATTCCTGAACTTTTCCATTCTAACTATAATTTTTGGGTAGGTAAAGCCGAATATATAGAAAATCCACTTCAAAAATCTTGGCAAATTATAAAAAATAGTCATTCTTTGGTAGATAGCACACTTGTTTTAGAAATGAAATTAAGCAAATCATTTGATTCAGATAAAAAGTTTAGCTTTAGCGAACGCAACAATGGATTGGTTATGAAACAATATTCATTAGAATATTCTAAAGCTTATCAAGATGCACTTAATGGTATGGTAGAACGACAAATGCGAGCCTCAATCATAGCAATTGGTAGTTATTGGTATTCCGCATGGATTGATGCAGGACAGCCTAAATTAACAAATTTTAAAAAAATAGACCTAAATCTAGAAGAGATTAAAGAAAATAATAAAATAGAAGAAAAATATAAAAATGGAGTTCTTTTAGGAAGAGAAATATAAGGTTTTTAACAAATTAACATGATGAATTATTTTGAACTATACCAAGTTGACATAAATTTTAAAATTGATAAAAATGCGATTAAAAGCAAGTTTTATGAATTAAGTAAAAAATTTCACCCTGATTTTTATATCAATGAATCGATTGAAAAACAAAATGAAATTTTAGAATTATCAACATTAAACAATAAAGCTTACCAGACATTATCGAATGTAGAAAAATTAATTCCGTATATTTTAGAATTAAAATCTATTCTTACTAAAGATGAAAATTTTCAACTCCCAAAATCTTTTCTGATCGAAATGATGGATATTAACGAAGCTTTAATGGAATTAAGTTTTGATGACAATCCTATTGAAAAAGACAAGCTGAAATCATTAATTGAAACTAAAAAAAATGAATTAATAACCGAAATGAATAGATTATTCGATGAATTTGAATTGAAAAAATCATCAAATGCTAATGAAATCCTAATTAATATTAAAAATGTTTACTATAAACAAAAGTATATCAGTAATTTAACTGCCAAAATATAATATTGAAAATAAATTTGTCATTTCAGATTGGATTTAATAAATTTGTCGTCTAGCAAAAAACGCCCAGCTGGCGGAATTGGTAGACGCGCTGGTCTCAAACACCTGTGGGAAACCGTGCCGGTTCGACTCCGGCGCTGGGTACATTAGCAGAAAGGTTGTCAATTTTGACAACCTTTTTTGTTTCTATTTATTTGTTTTTTTCCTCTATCCAGCGGGAAAGATATTTTACACTCAGTAAAGTATGATGTTGTAGCATCTGTCCGAGAAAATTATGTTTTCTATGTGTTGTTAAATTGCTTTCAATTTTAACAACGTTTTGAATAAAATCGCTTTCAAACATTTCTTTTTGGAAATTTTCATTTATGATTTTAAATCCGTTTTGTTGTGATTTTTCCCACAATTCTTTATTTTGATATAGTTTTATTGCTGCTTTTGCAAATTCTTCTGCAGTATTGCTTATCGAACCACTCCACGTTAAATTTCCATGCATTGCTTCTGCACCAATATTGGTGGTTACGTTTGGCGTGCCCATCTGCATAGCATCAATTAGTTTTCCTTTTATACCTGCACCAAATCGCAATGGAGCTAATAAAACCTTTGCATTTTTAATGATTTCAAAAGCATCATCGGCTCTTCCTTTAATTAAAAAATTGTTTTTGGGTTGATGTAATTGAAAAACTTTTTGAGAAGGGTAGGCGCCATAAATTTCAAGTGTAGCGTCTGGTATTTCTTTATGAATTCCATTCCAAATGTTTTCTTTTAAATATTGCACCGCATTCCAATTAGGTTCGTGCAGAAAATTGCCGATAAACACAAAGTTTTTTCTGTTCTCAAAACTTGGTAATTTAAGCAACGCATTTTCCGAAATGGGCGCTAA
>JAIEMU010000108.1 GCA_019751895.1 Sphingobacteriaceae bacterium
ACCAGCGGTAATTGGAGAGAAAAAACAAGGCGAAAACGAATTGGATGCAGACTTAGATAAATATTCAGCTGCCATTAGCGAATTGGCATCAAAAAACAAACTTCCACTGTGTGATTTGCGAAAAATATTTAGAGATTACAACTTGAAAAACAACACACAACACGAGGGGAAAAACAGTTTAACTTATGATGGCGTTCATCTAAACGACAAAGGGAATAAATTGGTAGCCGAGCAATTGCTGTTGTTGCTGTAAATTTTCATCTATTCCATAAAATCATTCCGTATCCGTGGTTATTTTATTAGTTTTGTATTTCGATGATTGACCAACAAACCATAGATAAAATAATTGAAACTGCTCGAATTGAGGAAGTGGTTGGTGATTTTGTGACCCTCAAAAAAAGAGGAACAAGCTTAATTGGAAATTGTCCGTTTCATAACGAAAAAACGCCATCTTTTCACGTTTCGGTAAGCAAAGGCATTTACAAATGTTTTGGATGTGGCAAGGGCGGCGATTCGATTCGCTTTGTGATGGAACACGAAAAATATTCGTATCCAGAGGCACTGCGATTTGTAGCCAATAAATACAACATTGAGATAGCCGAAACTGAAAAAAGCTATCAAGATATTGAAGCCCAAAATGCGAGAGAGAGTTTGTTTGTGGTTTCAAATTTTGCAGCCAAATTTTTCACAAACCAAATGTGGGAGACGCAAGAAGGGCGCAATATTGGTTTGAGTTATTTCAAAGAACGAGGGTTTCGAGAGGATATTCTTAAAAAGTTTGAGCTCGGCTATTCGCCCGATGTATGGGATGCTTTAACTCAAAATGCAATCAACAACGGACATAAAGTAGAGTTTTTAGAGTCCACTGGCTTATCGATAAAAAACGAAAAAGGACAGCATTTCGACCGTTTTAGAGGTCGAGTAATGTTTCCCATTCATAATTTTACGGGACGGATAATTGGTTTTGGGGGTAGAACGCTCAAGACAGATAAAAAAGTTGCCAAATACGTCAACTCTCCTGAAAGTGACATCTACCACAAATCAAATGTTTTGTATGGTTTGTATCAAGCCAAGAAAGCCATTCGAGAGGCAGACAATTGCTATTTGGTAGAAGGATATGCCGATGTTTTGGCAGTGCACCAAGCCGATATAGAAAACGTAGTTGCTTCATCAGGTACTTCACTCACGGTGGAACAAATTCGCCTTATCGGTCGTTTTACCCAAAATGTAACCATCTTGTATGATGGCGATGCAGCAGGTATAAAAGCCTCATTGCGTGGTTTGGATATGATTTTGGAGGAAGGACTGAACGTAAAAGTTGTTCTTTTTCCCGAAGGTCACGACCCTGATTCTTACATGCATAAAGTAGGCATTGGGGAGTTTAAAAATCATATTGAAAAAAATCGTAAAGATTTTATCCTCTACAAAGCCAATATTTTGCTCGAAGAGGCAGGAAACGACCCGATTTTGAGAGCAGGCATTATTCGTGATATCGTAGAGAGTATTGCCAAGATACCAGATAACATAAAGGCTTCGATTTTTGTGAAAGAATGCAGCCGATTGTTGGATGTGGAGGAGAAAATTTTGTTGACGGAGCTCAACAAAATGAGAAACGACCGTCTAAAAAAAGCGACACAGCAACAAGCCAGAAAAACAACTCCACAAACCGATGAACCACCTGCGGATTTGTTTGCAGATGAATATTCAGCGCCAAAAGAAAGTGAAGTTTTTAGAAAAGATGCCTCTCAGGAATTTGAAATTGTTCGTCTTTTGCTCGCTTTTGGGCATCAATTGGTAAATTGGGACGAAATTGATAATATGTACATTGGCTCTTTTATCATTCAAAATTTGAGTGATGTAACTTTCGACGATTCGGTTTGTAAAATCATTGTTGATAATTATAGAATGGAAATCGAAAAAGGAAATTTGCCTACTGCCAACCATTTTATCAAACACAAGGATGAGAAAATCTCAAATTTAGCCATCACGCTTTCTAGTAGCCCTTATACATTGAGCGAAAACTGGTACAACAAACATAAAATTTATGTAAGAGATGAAACCAATGAGTTAAAAAAAACAATACTCGGGGGAATTTATCATCTTAAAAAACGAAAAGTTGACGACCTTTTGCATGCCATTCTCAAAGAAATAAAAGAAGAAAAAGACCCTGCCAATCAGGATATTTTGATGGTTAAATATGCGCAAATTAAAAATGTAGAAAGAACAATTTCTAACTATTTAGGCTCTGTAATTATCAAATAAATGGCTTTACACAACGATTTAGGAAATAAAGGAGAGCAAATAGCGAAAGAATATTTGATAAACAACGACTACGAAATTTTGGATGAAAACTGGACGCATGGAAAATCTGAAATAGATTTGATTGCCTATAAAAACAAAACCATCATTTTTGTAGAAGTAAAAACGCGGACTTCAGAAGCATTTGGACAGCCTGAAGATTTTGTGGACTTTAGAAAACAAAAGCAAATGGAATTGGCATCCAACGAATATATTGAAATTATGAACCATCAAGGCGAAATTAGATTTGACATTATCGCTATACTTTTTAATCAACAAAATAAACACACTTTAAAACATATTGAAGATGCATTTTGGCCAGAAAATTAATTTAAAAAATGGATTGTTATTCGCTTTTGTTAGCGTGTTCTTTGCTTGCAAAAACGAAGTAAAGTACAGCTCTTTTTCTAACCCTACGGCAGGAATGGTTTTGCCTATTGGAAAAGAATTTAAAACCAATTTGATGGTTCAAACCGATAAAAAAATTGATTCGATTGTGTATCTAATAGACACCACAAAAGTAACAATGCGAAAAGATACCAATTCGGTTAACATGGCCACCAAAGACTTAAAGGTCGGTAATCATTTGCTGAGTGCGAAAATTTATAGCGAGGGAGCATTTGAGGATGTGACCACAAATTTTGTTTTGGTAGCCACGCAAGCGCCAATTAGTTATGGATATAAAATCAAAAACAGCTTCCCTCACGACGAACAATCTTATGTAGAGGGAATTGAATTTCACGATGGTTTTATCTACGAAAGCGCAGGTCAATACGGAGAATCATCCATACGAAAAGTGAATTTAAACAGCGGAAAAGTTTTACAACAAACCAAAATAGATAAAGCTTATTTTGCAGAAGGAATGACCTTAGTGGGCGATAAAATTGTTCAACTTACCTATAAAGAAAAAATAGGTTTTGTGTATGATAAAGCTACATTAAAACAAATCGCTACATTTCCTTATATGGGCAGCGCTGAGGGTTGGGGTTTGTATTTTGATGGAGAGAAAATATTGAACACAGATGGGAGCAACACCATTTTTTACCTCGATAAAAACAATTATCAACGCATTGGTCAGTTGGATGTGTTTGACCACAAAGCTGCGGTAATGAATCTAAATGAAATTGAAATGGTGGAAGGTAAAATCTATGCCAATGTGTATCAATTGGAAGGAGAATATGCCAATCATATTTTGATTATCAATCCCAAAACAGGCGTCTTGGAAGCGACCATAAACTTGACAGGATTAAATCCGATGAAAGGAAAAGAAAACGATGCCGATTATATTTTGAACGGAATAGCGTATGACAAACAAAACAAACGTTTGTTTGTGACGGGGAAAAAATGGTCTAAGATATTTGAAATTGAACTCGTAAAAGGATTAAAATAATATGGAAATAGCAGCTAAAATATTGGTAGCATTTGTGGCTATCGAACATTTATATATTTTATTTATCGAAGTATTTGCTTGGCAAACATTAGGTAAAAAAGTATTCAAAAACGCAATTCCAGATGAATTATTTTCTCAGACCAAAAGTTTAGCTGCCAACCAAGGTTTGTATAATGGTTTCTTGTCAGCAGGTTTAGGCTGGTCATTTTTTATTAGTGAAGCAGTTTGGCAAACCAATATTTCTGTATTCTTTTTGTCTTGTGTAATTCTTGCAGGTTTTTTTGGAGCCTTTACGATAATGAAAAAGATATTTTTCACTCAAGCTTTACCAGCAATTATAGCGTTAATTTTTGTTTTATTATCAAGGTAAGAGAAATCCATCTTGCAAATAAAAAGGGTGTCTTGATTTTTCAAGACACCCTTTTTATTCAGTTTGAACTATATTTCTGTTGTATTAATCTACTTGATAGGTAAATACTTTACGAGCTAAATGTCCCTCATCATCTATTCCTTCAATCACTACCCTGTGTAGTCCCGTTTGGTCTGTATTAAAATAGTTTAGCTTTGCTTTTCCTAGAGAATCTGATACGAATTGTGGCTCCCAATAAACAGTAGATCTTAAATCTGCTTTTTGGTTATCTATATTTACGTCATATTTAGGAGAATAAAAATTTCGGACTGCACTTATCCCCTTTGGATAATAGGTAATTAAACCAGGTGTGTATCGATTATAACTTCCTGACGTACCTCTTTTTGTGGTAAAAAGAATTATTCCTGCTGCACCATAACTACCATAAAGAGCTGTTCTGGAACCTGATTTTAAAACTTCTACAGCTTCTACATCTTGAGGGTTTATATCATCTAATGTAAATCCTTCGCCCATTTGCATTCCGTCCATAATAATACCCATCGGAGGGATAGAAGATATAGATTGTGTTCGACTAGAATAGGCTAAACCCTGTCGAATGGTTACACCTGCAATTCTACCTTGTAAAAAACTAGCTACAGAATTTGCTATGCTCATTTTTTCGCCATCAATAATATCATCTGCATTGCCTGCTCCGCCAAGATTAGAAGAATTTTTAGTAATGTCCTTGCGTTTTGCTACGAGCTTAACCTCATCAAGTAAAATAGTGCGCTGCAACAAGCCTTGTTTGGTTTGATTATCAAAATATGTGTCACTTTTTTGTAAATAAGGTGCCATTTGTTGATTAATATTAACCACAATATCGCCTACATTGCTGTTCTTAGTTACATCTTGGCGAGCAATTGTATCTAGATCTATTTGTACATCCTTTTTGCTTTTAGCAGTCCGAGCTTGGATGATAAACTTGGTACTATCTCCGAACATTAATTTATCGAAAATAAACTTTCCCTTTTCGTTACTTAAAGTATCAATTAAAAACATTCCGCCAGTATTAGACATTAATGTTATCTTGCCGTTTACAACAGGCTTGTTACCTTTGGTAATTGTACCTGTTATTCTTGAGTCCACTTCAGGTTGATAAGTAGTATTAGGCTCTACATTATCAATGATATTTTTCCAAAATAATTTTCTCCAACCCTGTGTAAGCATAAGATTATCTAATTCAGTTCTTGTATTGATATTGGGGTTTAAAAAATAGTGGTTTGGTTTTTCGATATAACCAACAAGGTTAGAAGTGAGCAAAAGAGAGGTAAGTATATTGGTTTCACTTTCTGGGTCAGGATTGATAATATTTGAATTGGTAACCGATACAGAATAGCTACCTAATATGGGTTTTGAATCAATTTTTGTTGAGATACTTATATCTACAGCCTCTCTTTTCTTGTAAGTGTTTTTTAAATTTTCAATTTCAAAATTTATTTCATCAGCAGTATTTTCAATAAAAACTAATCGTTCAGAAATTGGTAAGTTATCGGTTGAGAAAAGCGTAAATTGTACGATGCCTGTTGGTAAATCTTTTTTAGGGATGTTGATTACATTGATTTGTTTAGCAGTATTTATTTTAGCATTAAAATAAACTAAATCGTTGTTTTGTCCTATTATTTTTAGTTCCCCTGTATTCAAGATGCTTGGAGTTAATAAGACTTTCAATTTTAAGTTTAGGCTATCTAAGTTATTTATAGTTAAAATACAACCATTTGATTGTACTTTAGGTAAACTTACTTTTTGCTCACTTTTATCGGCGAAAGTTATTTTTGCGAAATAGGATTTACCAGCCTCTGGGGTAAGGTACAAACTCCCCATTCCTAAATAGGTGGTATTAAAATTTGTTACCTCTTGTCCCTCATCATCCAATATAACACCTTGTATATTTTCACCTAATCCATTTGAATTAATGGCTTTAATTCCTAATCTATTAGGTAACCCTTGAATAAAGTTTCCTCCTTCAGCAAAAAATTGCACATCTATTTTATTAGATAAAGCCTTAATGACAATTTGTTTTTCTATGTTTTCTGTTTTAGAAATTTCTATTTTAGCGATAATCCTACCCATTTCATTTGCTATGATTTTTGGATTTTTAAATTCAAAAATAACTTCACCCAAATTATTTGTTGTTGAGTTGTTTTTTGAAATTTTTTGATTGCCGTATTGCACCTCATAATTTACTTTTTTATTGGCGTAAGGTTTTCCTTCTTTATCTGTAAAAACTAATGTGGCTTCCGTTTTTTCTGTATCATCTTTTTTAGAAAAGGTAAATTTTGCATCTACAAATACTTTATTTGCCCATGAATTTCCAATTTTAATTGTTTTGTCAAAAAAGAAGTCTGTGCCTAGGTTGCGCATGAGTTGAGTATAGGCTCTAATTCGATAATTTCCTTCTGATAAGGTATCAGTTAGTTTAAAGTCTCCCCAAGAAACTCCAGTTTGTAAAGGTAATTTTAGTTGTTTTTTTATAACATTTTTGTCGTCAATTAGCTCTACATAAACAAGTTGACTTAGTGTGGTGGGAGCCGTGGTTCGGCTATCCACTACGTAGGCTTTAAACCAAATATCGTCACCGATAGCATAGTAAGGCTTATCTAAATGAAGGTGTATTTTTTCTTGAGGGTATTTTTTTATGTATTCATTTAGTTTTTTAATTAGGAGTTCGATGGGGTCTTCTTTTATTTTAAAAGAAAATAGACTTATTAAACTCAAACTAAATACTAGGATTAAGATTTTTCGGTTGGTTGTTTTCATAATTTTTCGGTTCAGATTTTAATTATACACAATATTTCGATAAAGTAATTACTAAGATATAATTTTAAAAGAATAAAAAATATTTATTTTGAAAATCTATCTTGCAAATAAAAAGGGTGTCTTGATTATTCAAGACACCCTTTTTTATGAAGATTTTAAAAAACTAAACGCCTAATAATAAACGAGCTGGATCTTCTAAAAGTTGTTTCACGCGAACCAAGAAACCTACCGACTCACGACCGTCGATAATGCGGTGATCGTATGATAAAGCGATGTACATCATCGGTCTGATGACTACTTCTTTATTTTCAGCAATTGGACGCTCAATAATGTTGTGCATGCCCAATATCGCCGATTGAGGTGCATTGATAATTGGTGTACTCATCATTGAACCAAAAACACCACCGTTTGTGATTGTAAATGTTCCACCTGTCATCTCATCAATAGTTAATTTACTATCTCTAGCTTTAGTTGCCAATTCGATTACCGTTTTTTCAATTTGAGCTAAACTCATTGCATCGGCATTGCGGATAATTGGAACGACTAAACCTTTTGGCGCAGAAACGGCAATTGAAACATCCACAAAATCGTTGTACACAATCTCATCGCCTTCGATGCGAGCATTTACGGCAGGAAAATCTTTCGCTGCTTCGCAAACTGCTTTGGTGAAGAAGCTCATAAATCCTAATCCAACACCATGTTTTTCTTTAAATTGGTCTTTATATTTACCTCTCAAGTCCATGATAGGTTTCATATTTACCTCATTAAAGGTGGTCAACATTGCGGTTTCATTTTTCACAGCCACCAAACGTTTAGCTACAGTCTTGCGCAATGGAGACATTTTTTCACGTCTTTCGTTTCTGGCGCCTACGCTAGCTGGTGCAGTACTTGGAGTTGCGGCAGCAGTTTTTGTTTTTTCGGCTTTCAACGCATCTTCTTTGGTAATTCTACCATCCACACCTGTTCCTTTTATGGCATTGGCATCTACACCTTTTTCAGCCAAAATTTTAGCTGCAGAAGGAGATGGCGTGCCACTTGCATAGCTGTCGCCAGACTTTTGTGGAGCAGGAGCACTGCTTTTCTCAGCAGCTACTGGAGCAGCTACCGTTTCTTTTTTAGCAGGGGCAGCGCCTCCAGCTTCAATGCTACAAACCAAAGCACCAATTGCTAAGGTATCGCCTTCAGAAGCAATTTGTTTTAAAGTGCCGGCTTGTTCGGCAGTTAGTTCAAATGTAGCTTTGTCTGATTCTAATTCAGCAATTACTTCATCCATTTCTACAAAATCGCCGTCGGCTTTCAACCATTGCGACAATACCACTTCTGTAATTGATTCGCCTACTGCTGGGACTTTTATTTCTAAACTCATATCCGTATGATTATATTTCTATTTTTTACCTTTGTTAAATTCAAATGCTTTTTGGATGATATTAGCTTGTTCGGCAGCGTGTAGTTTGGCATATCCGGTAGCGGTGCTACTGCCTTCTTTTCTTGCTATTACAACGATATCATTGAATACAGTTTTTCTTATTTTACGAAGCAAATATGGCCAAAATCCCATGTTTTCAGGTTCTTCTTGCACCCAATAAGCTTCTTCTGCATTTTTATATTTGGCGTAAATTTTCTCCATTTGATCTAATGGAGTAGGGTATAATTGTTCTACACGTACCAAAGCAACTGCATCGTTGTTTTTTTGCGCTTCTAATAGCTCGTAGTAAATTTTACCCGTACAAAATACAACGCGTTTTACTTTGTCGGTTTTTACATTTTTGTCGTCTATTACTTCTTTAAAACCACCTTCCGTAAAATCTTCTAATTTGCTTACACACAATGGATGACGTAGTAAACTTTTTGGTGTAAAGATAACCAAAGGCTTGCGGAAATCACGAGCAAATTGACGACGCAAAATGTGGAATAAACTAGCAGGTGTACTGCAATTTGCTACCTGAATATTGTAATCAGCGCAAAGTTCCATAAAACGCTCTATCCTTGCCGAAGAGTGCTCTGGTCCTTGACCTTCATATCCGTGAGGCAATTGCATTACCAAACCATTTTCACGTTGCCATTTAGTTTCTGCACTGGCTACATATTGATCCACAACAATTTGCGCTCCGTTAAAAAAATCTCCAAATTGAGCTTCCCAAATTGTCAAAGCATTAGGATTTGCCATGGCATATCCATATTCAAAACCTAATACTCCATACTCAGAAAGGTGTGAATTGTAAACGTCAAATTTTGATTGTTTAGACGATAAATTTAATAATGGAGTATATTCTTCTTCACTATCTTCTAAAGTTAAAACAGCGTGACGGTGTGAAAAAGTACCTCTTTTTACATCTTGACCGCTCAAACGAACGCTTTTCCCTTCGCTTAACAAAGTTCCATAAGCCAATTGTTCGCCCATAGCCCAATCAAAAGTGTGGGTTGTTTTTGCCATTTTGCTGCGTTCTTCGAATAATTTTTCAATTTTTTTGAAGAATTTTTTATCGCTTGGCAAAGTGCTTATTTTTTCAGCGATGCTTAAAAGCGTTTTCTTGTCAACCGCAGTGTTCGGTGATTTTTCAAAATCTTTTGCATCGGCTAAGCGCATTTTTGACCAAACACCTTGAAATTTCACTTCCGAATAAGTTGAGGTAATTTCTTTGGATTGATTTAATCGTTCTTGTAGGGTGGCTTTGAAATCTTTTTCGATTTCTTTTGCCAAATTAGCTTCGATATTTCCCTCTGCAATTAATTTAGCTACATAAATATCACGAATGTTAGCGTGTTTTTCTATTTTTTTGTACAATAAAGGTTGAGTGAATTTAGGCTCATCAGCTTCATTGTGTCCAAATCTGCGGTAGCATAAAATATCAATAAAAACGTCGTTTTTATATCGTTGACGATATTCCATTGCTAAATTGATTGCGTAAACTAAAGCTTCTACATCATCTCCATTTACATGGAAAACAGGAGATAAAGTTACTTTCGCAATGTCGGTGCAATAGGTACTTGTACGGGCATCTTTGTAGTTAGTTGTAAATCCAACTTGGTTGTTGATAACCAAATGAATGGTTCCGCCTGTTTTGTAACCATCTAAGCCAGCCATTTGCAAAACTTCATAAATGATACCTTGACCAGCTATTGAGGCATCGCCATGGATTAAAATCGGTGCAATTTTTGAATCATCGCCACCATATTTAAAGTCGATTTTTGAGCGTGTAATTCCCTCAACCACACCATTTACGGTTTCTAAGTGGGAAGGATTAGGACATAAACTTAAATGTACATTTTTACCTGAATCGGTTTTTACATCCGTTGAGTAACCTAAGTGATACTTCACATCTCCGCTAAAAGGAGATTCAGCGCTGTAACTTTTTCCTTCAAATTCAGCAAAAATCTCGTTATACGTTTTTTGCATGATGTTGGCCAACACGTTCAATCTTCCACGGTGTGCCATACCGATGGTAAACTCTTCGATACCTAGTTCTGCACCTTTTTCTACTACCGAATCTAAAGCCGGAATTAGTGCCTCAGCACCTTCAAGTGAAAAACGCTTTTGACCTAAAAACTTAGTGCCTAAAAAGTTTTCAAAGCCAACGGCTTCGTTTAATTTTTTAAGCATGTGCATTTTTTGCGAGGCAGAAAAATTAGGTGTGTTTCTTGCAGATTCCATTTTGGTTTCTAACCAACTTAAAATCTCTGGATTTCGAACGTATTTGTATTCTGCTCCAATTGAACGGCAATAAGTTTGCTGTAAAAAGGCAATAATATCTTTCAATTTGGCAGCGCCAATGCCCAAACAAACGCTTGAGTTGAATGTCACTTCTAAATCAGCTTCTGTTAAGCCAAAATTTTCTATAGCTAGGGTAGGACTGTGTTTTCGTCTTTCTCTTACAGGATTGGTGTCCGTAAATAAGTGCCCTCTGCTACGATAACCATCAATTAGATTAAGTACATTTATTTCTTTAAGAAATTGTTCAGGGGTTTCTGCGGTAACGGTGTTGCCGTCTGCTCCACGACCAAAATCAAAACCTTCAAAAAATTTTTTCCAACCAAAATCAACTGATTCAGGGTCTTCTTTGTAGTTTTGGTATAAAGACTCTACATAAGCGGCATTTGAACCATTGAGATACGATAAATTGTCCATGTATTTTATTTTATTGCTATAAGTATTGCAAAAATATAACTTTAGCTTAAAAAAGTGGAATATTATTGGTATTATTTCACGATAATTTTCAAGTATAAATAAACTGAAAACCAATCTTGTTTTTTGAGTACCTTTGTCGCTTTATAAGTTTTTCAGAATATGACTAAATTATCGGTAAACATTAATAAAATTGCGACCTTGCGCAATAGCAGAGGTGGCAATAATCCTGATTTGATAAAAGTAGCGTTAGATTGTGAGCGTTTTGGTGCTCAGGGAATTACGGTTCATCCTCGTCCTGATGAGCGACACATTCGTTACCAAGATACTTTTGATTTGAAAGCGGTAATCGCTACGGAATTTAACATAGAGGGAAATTGCTCGGAGGCAAAGTTTGTAGATTTGGTTTTGGCTAATCAACCTGCGCAAGTTACTTTGGTGCCAGATAGTGAAGGACAATTAACCTCTAATCATGGTTGGGATACGATAAGACATAAAGATTATTTAACGAAAATGGTTGCTATTTTTCAGCAGGCGGGAATTAGGGTGTCCATTTTTGTAGATCCTGTTGTCGAAATGATTGAAGGAGCTAAACAAACAGGCACAGATAGAATAGAGTTATATACCGAGGCGTATGCAAATGGTTATCATACAGATAGAGAAAAAGCGATTGCACCATATATTTTGGCAGCAGAAAAGGCGAATGCCTTAAATTTAGGCATCAATGCAGGGCATGATTTGGATTTGCATAATTTGAAATACTTTGCAGATAACATTCCTAATTTATTGGAAGTTTCTATTGGGCATGCACTCATTAGCGATGCGCTTTATTTGGGGTTAGAAAACACGATTCATCAATACTTAAATCAATTAAAATAGATGTTAAAAGGAATTATTTTAGTCTTTTTGGGCGCTTGTAGCTTTGGGATTTTATCCACTTTTGTGAAATTAGCTTATGCCGATGGTTATACTTTGGGTGATGTGACGGGCACACAAGCGTTTTTTGGCGCAATTATGTTATGGGTTTTTTATGGTGTGCAAACCCAAACAAGAAATCATAAAAAAAAGGCGATTGTTTTTCAAACCAAGTGGTATGTTTTGGTGTTGGCGGGTGTGTTTACGGGTTTGGTAAGCTTGTTGTATTATCAATGTGTGAAACTCGTACCTGCATCAATTGCCATTATTTTATTGATGCAATTTATTTGGATAGGGGTTTTGTTAGAGTTGATTATTTTCAAAAAGAAACCGTCTAAAATTCAACTATTGGCAGTTTTATTTGTTTTATTTGGCACTGTATTGGCGAGTGGAATGATGGATGCTCAAATTAATAACATTAGTTTTTCGGGCATTGTTTATGGTTTGTTGGCTGCTTTTTGCTATGCTGTTTTTTTGATGTTGAATGGTAAGTTAGGTAACGAATATCCTCCTTTGAAAAAGAGTGCTTTGATGATTACGGGTGCTTGTATTCTTATTTTTTTAGTGTTACCTCCTCAATTTTTGTTCAATGGAGCATTGAATGGAAGTTTGATGAAATGGGGTATTATTTTAGCTGTTTTTGGTACCGTTATTCCTCCTATTTGTTTCTCAAATGGCATTCCTAGAGCAGGTCTGGCATTGAGTTCAATCATTAGTTCGGCTGAATTACCTGTGGCCGTTTGTATGTCGGCAATGGTGTTGCAAGAGGAAGTAAACGCAACACAATGGTTGGGCGTAGTGATTATTTTAGTGTCTTTGGTATTGCCAAATTTGAAGTTTTTGACTAAAAAATAACCTTCAATTTACTTTCCTTTTCCTAAAGTATAATCTTTATGCAGGACTAAAAAACTAGCTCTTTCTTGTTTTTTGAAAGCATAATCCCAATTTCCTTGATAGGTAATTTTGGTGGGCAATTTTTCTTCTCCAAAGTAAGCCATCTCGATATTCATTTGCACATCGAAGGAGAAAAGCATATTGCTGTATTTCATGTCCACTTTACGCCCTAAAATTTCAAAAGTTCGGCTATCAAAAATGGTGGTTAATTCTTTAATCATTAAACCGTCTTTGGTCCAATTGCTTAAACTTGGTTTTTCTTTTACCTTAAACCAATATACAGGAATAGAATCTAAATATTTGCCACTGTAAAAAGTATAATCATAATACTCACGCATTTTTGGGGTAAAAATTTCCGTTTTACTTCCAATAAAAGGAATGCCTTTGATGGGTCTTCCAGGGCTAAAAATTAAAGTTTTTAATTTGTCTTTATAACCTTCATTCCCTTTTTTAACACTCGACGCATTTTTTTCTTCTACAAAATCAGAGTTGTAGGCGTTCATAAAAATATAATCAAACATCTCAACTGTGTACAAATCGTATTTCCCGTTGTTGCGAAATATCTTCCCAACGTCCTCTTTTTCTAAAACCTGCATTTTGTAGGGACCATTGTTGTTGTGTTTTATTTTTCGATACCTACGACTATCCACTTTGTTTTGTTTGTCGTAGGTGAAAATTCGGTTTTCGGCAATGAAATTGTATTTTTTTATCTTTTTAAAAGATTGATAAAAGCTGGTATCTTGGGTAACTTGATTGATAAAATCTTCGATATTCAGTTTGTGAGAAACAATATTTATAACCGAATCTAAGGTGATGGTTCGGATGCTATCGGGATTAAATCTTTTGATTTCTTGCGCAAAAGAATGTACGTAACTGAAAGAAATTAAACACAAAAAGATTATTTTTTTCATAAAATGAAAGATTGATTAACTCCCTAATTGTTTGATTGCCAAATAAGCCATTAATCCTGTGGATGTTTTTAAGGCATCTTCATCAATGTCAAAACTTGGGGTATGTACCGAGTAGGTTGTGTTTTTTTGTTCATTTCCAGTACCCAAACGGTAAAAACAAGCATTGGTTTTTTGGCTATAAAAAGCAAAATCTTCGGCTGCCATCCAAAGGTCTAGGTCTTCTACGTTTTCTTTTCCTAAATATTCTTCAGCAGCTAATCTAGCGATTGCAGTTGTTTTTTCTTCATTTATTAAGGCAGGATAGCCTTCAATGATGTTGAATTGACAACTTCCACCCATGCTTTCGGCGATTCCTTCCGCCATTTTTTTGATGCGAAGATGCGCTTCTTTTCTCCATTTTTCATCCAAAGTTCTGAAAGTTCCTTCCAGTTTTACTTCGCTTGGGATGATATTGGTGGCGCCATTGGCGATAATTTTTCCAAAAGAAAGCACGCTTGGCAGACGAGGGTCGGCATTTCGGCTTACAATTTGCTGCAAAGCGGTAATGATGTGTGCGGTAATCACTACTGGGTCGATATTTTGATGCGGTTGTGCGCCATGACCACCCTTGCCCGAAACGGTAACATACAATTCGTCGGTTGATGCCATGTATTTTCCGGAGCGGAAACCGACTTTTCCAGTTTGAATTAAAGGCATTACATGTTGACCTAAAATTGCATTTGGTTCAGGATTTTCTAACACACCTTCTTTTATCATAAGACTAGCGCCTCCGGGTAAAAGTTCTTCCCCAGGTTGAAAAATAAACTTCACTGTACCTCCAAACTCACTTTTTAATTCATTTAGAATGTAAGCTGTGCCTAACAATGAAGCAGAATGTACGTCATGACCGCAAGCATGCATTACGCCATCAACCTTTGATTTGTAAGGTTTTTCGCTTATTTCTTGAATAGGCAAAGCATCCATGTCGGCACGTAGGGCGATGACTTTATCTGATTTCTTTTCTCCTTTTAAAAGGGCTACAATTCCCGTTTCAGCCATGCTGGTAAAAGGAATGTTCCACTCGTTAAGTTTGCTTTTTATGAAATTTGAAGTTTCAAATTCTTTGAACGACAATTCAGGGTTGGCATGCAAATGATGACGGAAACCGATTACATCGTTAAGTATTTGTGCTGATAAAATTTTTATTTTATCCTTCATGATTTTTTTATTTATGGATTAAGCACCTGTCCCATGACAAGCTTTGTATTTTTTACCACTTCCGCATGGGCAAGGTTCGTTTCTACCCACGGTTACTTCTTTGCGAATAGGCTGTTGAACTACTTTCTCACGTGTATCTTCCATGTCGGAATCGTTGTTGCCATATTCGGCTTTGCTTAATTTTAAGTTTTGTGCTTGTACTGCTCTCGCTTCTTCAATATGATCGGCATCTTGTTGTTGAGGAATACCTCCTTTATATAAGAAACTTACCACTTCTTTATTTACGGCATTGAGCATGCTTTTGAATAAGCCAAAAGCTTCCATTTTGTAAATCACCAATGGGTCTTTTTGTTCGTAAACTGCATTTTGAACGGATTGTTTTAAGTCATCCATTTCACGTAAGTGTTCTTTCCAAGTATCATCGATAAGCACTAAAATGATATTTTTTTCAAATGCAGTTGTAATTTCTTTACCATTGTTTTCGATTGCCTTTTTTAATTCAACAGGCACTTGTATGGTGCGTATTCCATCTGTAAATGGAACTACAATATTGTCGATGTGTTGTCCTCTTTCGGCAAAAACTTCTTTTAAAATAGGTAAAGCTTGGTTGATAATTCCATCAGATTTGCGTTTGTAAAACGACAATGCTTCTTCAAATAAAATAGAAGTTAAATGTTGTATAGATTTAGATTGGAAAGTTTCTTCGTTTATCGAGCTTTCGAAAGAGAAATTTTTGATGACCTCTAATTTAAAGCCTTCGTAATTTTTTTCTTCCTTATATTCTGCTACAATATCTTCGGCTACATCGTAAGTCATGTTGTTCATGTCCACGTCTAGTCTTTCGCCAAAAAGTGCATTTTTACGTTTGGCATAAATAACGGTTCTTTGAGCGTTCATCACGTCATCATATTCTAGCAAACGCTTACGAACCCCAAAATTATTCTCCTCTACTTTTTTCTGAGCTCTTTCAATCGATGAAGTAATCATCGAGTGTTGAATTACTTCCCCTTCCTCGATACCAATTTTCACCATAATGTTTGAGATTCTTTCAGAACCAAACAAACGCATCAAATTATCCTCTAGGGAAACAAAAAATTGACTTGAACCAGGGTCTCCTTGACGACCTGAACGACCTCTCAGCTGTCTATCCACACGACGAGATTCGTGGCGTTCGGTACCGATAATCGCCAAACCTCCTGCTTCTTTTACACCTTCACCCAGTTTAATATCCGTACCACGACCCGCCATGTTGGTGGCTATGGTTACCGTACCTGGCTTTCCCGCTTCCGAAATAATATCGGCTTCTTTTTGGTGCATTTTGGCGTTCAAAACATTGTGTCTGATGCCTCTTAGTTTCAACATTCGACTTAGTAATTCCGAAATTTCTACCGAGGTTGTACCTACCAAAACAGGTCTGTTTGCTTCCGTTAATTTTACAATTTCCTCTGCTACGGCATTATATTTTTCACGTACGGTACGATAGACATAATCTTGTGCGTCTTTTCTTTGAATAGGTTTGTTGGTAGGAATTTCTACCACATCTAATTTGTAAATCGACCAAAATTCGCCTGCTTCGGTGGTTGCTGTACCCGTCATACCACACAATTTGTGGTACATACGGAAATAGTTTTGCAAGGTAATGGTGGCGTAAGTTTGCGATGCATCCTCTACTTTTACATTTTCCTTAGCTTCAATCGCTTGATGTAAGCCATCCGAATAACGGCGACCGTCCATGATACGCCCCGTTTGTTCATCCACAATCTTAATTTTGCCTTCATCAATAATATATTCAACATTGATTTCGAATAAAGTGTAGGCTTTTAATAATTGATTTACAGCGTGAATACGTTCTGCTTTTACAGAGTAGTTACGAATTAATTCATCTTTTTTCTGTACTTTTTCTTCATTGCTAAAACCTGATTTCTCTAAAATAGAAATTTCTGTACCTACATCAGGCAATACAAAAAAGTTTGGATCTTCGCCCGACTGGGTAATCATGTGTAAACCTTTTTCGGTTAATTCCACTTGATTGTTTTTCTCGTCGATATAGAAAAATAGCTCTGCATCTACTTTTGGCATGTTTTTAGACTGGTCTGCCATGTAGTGATTTTCTGTTTTCAGCAAAATGTTTCTTACACCATTTTCACTCAAAAACTTAATCAATGCTTTGTTTTTTGGTAAACCTCTGTAAGCTCTCAACAAAGCCAAACCACCTTGACCTTCTTCTGTGCCTGTGTTTCCTTCGTTGATTAATTTTTTAGCATCGTTCAATGCTTGGGTTACATAGGTTTTTTGTGCGTTTACCAAT
>JAIEMU010000016.1 GCA_019751895.1 Sphingobacteriaceae bacterium
AATCGAGCTGGTCAGGTCAATCGGTGCGGTCATACCAGTGTTGCTATTAATCGAGCTGGTCAGGTCAATCGGTCAGGCGGTGCGGTCATACCAGTGTTGCTGTTAATCGAGTTGGTCAGGTCAGGCGGTCATCATACCAGTGTTGCTATTAATCGAGGTGGTCAGGTCAATCGGTCAGGTCATACCAGTGTTGCTGTTAATCGAGTTGGTCAGGTCAATCGGTCAGGTCATACCAGTGTTGCTATTAATCGAGCTGGTCAGGTCAGGCGGTCATCATACCAGTGTTGCTATTAATCGAGCTGGTCAGGTCAGGCGGTCAGGTCATCATACCAGTGTTGCTGTTAATCGAGCTGGTCAGGTCAATCGGTCAGGTCAGGCGGTCAGGCGGTGCGGTCATACCAGTGTTGCTATTAATCGAGCTGGTCAGGTCAATCGGTCATTTATTAAAAAAAACACTAAAAAATCGCCCTTTGTGATACCCTTGTGATACCAGTATATTTACACAGCTAATTAAAATATTATATTTCAATTAATTATACTTTTTAATTCTAGTACTGAAAGGACTATTGCAAACTAAAAAGCACAAAAAAACCACCTTTTAAAGTGGCTTTTTTTTAATATCATTCAGTAAATTATCCCACCCTAGTAAGGCGGTTTTTAAATCCCGTTTCTTTTGTACTTTGGTTTTTGGTTTTGGCAAAAAGTCCATTATTTTTAAAATCCCTCTTTTGTGGTCGCTCAAACATTCATCAATCAATATTTTCAAATACTTATTAATTGCGTTTTTGCTATTTGTTGGACTTAGATTATATTTTAATCGTGTTTCGCTTTTGCTTGCGTATGTTTTTAGGTATTCAATAAAAAAATTAAACTCTAAACCGCTGTACCTTGTTTTTAATCCTCTTTTTTCGGCTATCCTATACAAATAGTATTTAAAACTAACATTTGATTTTTTGAAATTTTCCGACACTTGAAAATATAATCTTATACATAGTATTAAATCGCTTTCATTTGGTTTCAGTTGTGTTGGTGTGGTTTGATATTCGAGGTTTTCAAGTGAAAAATCTTTATTATTGCCGTTTTTAAAGCAAATATGCCCGTTTCTTGGTTCAATTTTCTTAAAGGTTTTCATTATCAACTTTGGCACGTTCCAATGTTTGCCGTCTATATTTATGCCTATTCCGTGTGGTTTTAGCCTTTTATTTCTTAACCAGTCAAATAATACGCCCGATTTTGAAACGTAAATATTTTGTATTTCGGTGTTTTTGTATCCCTCCGATATTAACTCTTTTTTTGTCGGTCGGTTTTCAAATAATTGCTCAACTTTTCTTTTCATTTCTTGCCGTCCTTATGTATCTACCTATTGTGGGGATACTTTTATTTAAAACTTTTGCGATTTCTTTGTATTGCTTCCCACTATTGTATAATTCCAGTGCTTTTATTTCCACATCTGTGGTCTGCCTTTGTTGCTTCCAGTTTTCAGCTATTTGCCATTTTTCTACTGTTCGAGGTGGTGCATCTATTATTTTACCTATTTCATTTAATGTTAAACCAATCAAATACAATCGCAAGGCGTTTGCTTTGGTATCTAGTGTATAGCTTTGGCGGTGCTTGGTGGCGGTTGCCTTTTTTTTCGTTTTTTTCATTTAGAGGGTTTTTAATATTGTTTTTTGTTTTTGTGCAAATAATGGAACTAAAACGGTAGTGAACTGAAATAAATTGAAAATTTCCGCAACTTTTCAAAGGGTTTTTTATTAGCGTACTTTTTAATCCTTTTTAATCCTTTCACTTTCCGATTACCCCCCCACCTTGTTTTTTCAACTTCCGAGTGCTTGGCGGTGCTTTTTTTGGTCATTTTTCAGCTTTTTAGTGCCTTTTTTGCCTTTTTTAATCTTTTCAGTGCTAAAAATCAACAACTTAAACACATATTTGTTAATTTTAGCGTGTTTTTTGATGCTTCCAGTAATTCAGTACCATTTTACCTATTTTTAGCATTTTTTTACTATTATCATTTATTTGCATTTTGGTAGGTGGTCAATCGGCTGTTAATACCCTTTATTATATAGCCTGCTTCCTTTTAGGAAGTATAAGACAAGCATCCAAAAAGTTAAGGCGCTTAAACTGCGCCAGTAACTATGTTTTTTTTATCAATAGCGGTCAGGTCGTTGTATGTATTTTTGCTATACCCTTGATAATAAAACATATATGTATTTTTAAATGCGGTAAAAATGTCGGTTGTTTTAACTTTAAATTTCAGCCTTTCTGTGTCCCAGTTTTCAATAAATTTTTTAGCTGGATAATATATCTTCATACTGATGCGGTTGCTTTTATATAGCCTTATATACTCGTTCATCACTTCCGTTTTGCCTTTGTTTATCAAGTCTTTTGCTAGCAACATTTTGCCTTTGTGCGTGCCTTTGGGTGCGTCCACATCTTTATAAAAATTTAAATTATCCCAAGCCTTGAAAAACTTTTTTTGTATCCCGTCAAGGTTTTCAACTTCAAAAAAATCAACTACAAATGTATTCTCTACCCGTCGGGTGGTGGTTTCTATTCTTATAATTTTTGGATTGCTTGGTGCTTGCTTTCGCTTGTCTTTCATTTCGTGAATTTTGTCGTATATTTTATAATATACTCTTAAATCTTTATGAAACACTGTTGTTTTTACACTCTCGTTTTTGTACTTTGGATTATTATATAGTGGCTTTTCATTCTCAAAAAGTCCTATACTTTTTATACCTTCTAAAATCTTGATAGGCTCAATATCTACATTCATATTTATACCCACCTCGTACTCTGTTACGCTCAATCCTTTGGGCTCTATGCCTATGCTTTCAATTAATACATCTATCGTTTGCCGTGCTTGTTGCATCGTAAAGGTGTCAAAGTTATTCAACTTGCCCTCTCTCAAATAGGTGGCATACTTATGTAAACTACCCGATATTTTTACACTCTTATTTTTATAGATTTTCACATACACCCCACCAGTAAGGTTTTTCATTTTTCCGTTGTGGTACTCCTTCAATCCATTCGTATTGTATTCTAATAGTCTGCTGGTGGCAACTATTTTTTTAATCTCTTCGGCTGATAAATTCCGCTTCATCATTACTATATTGTCAATCATTTTTTTATCTTTGCCTTACTATCTAAATAAACTCTTCTGTTTAAAAATAGTATTTCGATTCATGCCCTCCCTTTAGTAAGGAGGGCATTTTTTTACCCCTTGTTTATTTCCCTCGTTTTTATAAAGACTTCCAGTTCCGACCGCCTTACTAATGTTTTACTGTATTTATCCCTAATTATGGTTTCGGCAATTAACACGCCTTTAAAAATGTATCTGTCAAATTCCGCACGGCTACACTTCAATAATGTGCAACACTGTTTAGGTGTCAATAGTTCGTTTCTATCCATTATCCTCTTTGTAAAGTGTTCTCTATAAAATAATCTATGTCCGACCTTTTAATTAGTACTTTACTGTACTTTTCCGACTTCATTTTTACGGCTGTCAAAAATCCTTTATCTACATAACTTTGGTATGTGTTTCGGCTACAATTCAACAACTCGCAACACTGTTTAGGTGTCAAAAATTCAGGCTTGTTTTTATTGTTTATTTCAATCACGGCTTTGCTGATGCTTGCTAGTTGTGCTTTCACGTCCGCCCATTCTTGGTGCGGTATCTGTAAAATGTTTATATTTTCCATTTCTTTAAAAGTGTTTTAAATGCTGTTTAAATAAAATTTAATCTTTTTGTTTAGATGGTGTTCTTGTGCTACTTAATTTATATTTACAAATCTTTAACGCTCACAAAATCGTTTTTACTGTATTTCGTTTTGATTAACAAATTATCTAAAAATTCCGTCGGTATATTGTTAAGTAATTTTAAACTCAAATCAATAGTGTTTTTAATATCGCAAAAATTACGTTTCCCTGCTTCCTCTTCATAGTTTGTTATTCCTTTCAGTATGCTTGTGGCTGTATATAAAATTTCATCGTAATCACTAAAAAAAAGTCCTACACTTATTCTTTTATCCTCTTTGGCTTCGGTGTCTAGGTTATCCAAAAAACAACCATTCCTTAACGCTTTTTTGTTTACCTCTAAATAATTTTGCTCTTCCATTTTTTTGTATTTTTTTTGTGTATATTTCTATTAATCAAGTTTTTTGTGGTCGTTTCTGTATCGCTCGTTATACATCTTAGCGTTATACTTTGCCGTTTTCATTCTTCTCTCAAATTGTAAATTGTCTGCGGTTTTCGCTTCCAATTCCGCTAATAACTCAAACTCTGTATTGATTAACTTGGTCATTGTCTTTTCCATTTTCTTAGCTTGGTGCGCTCGCTTGTTAAACAATACTTTTATTTTTTCCGCTATCGCTTTGGCGGTTTCTGTTTCGGTGTCTATAAATTCACTCCAATGTTTCATGTTTTTTTTATTATTGGGTTTATATGGTGGTGTCGGTTTCCCCCTCTAGGGTGGTGCTTGTTGTGCCTAGTGCTTTGTTTAATCTCTCTAGTGCCTTGTTTTCTTTGTCTTTTTGTTTTTTAATAAATTTGGCGGTTGCCGTAATTATTTTAGCGTTTTCGGTTGTGTTTTTTCCTGAAAAAAACGACTGAATAACTGGATAATTTACACCGCTTATTTTTGCGATTTCTCTCATTGCACCCCATGGCAACGCTTTTTTTATTTCTCTTCTGCTCATTTTGTTTTATATTTATTTGGTAGTACCTTGTTTTTTTGATAAAAAAATATTTGTGTCTTTCTAACTGCAAATATTATATATTTATTTGGTAGTACCTAATATTTTAAATAAAAAAAACTACTATTTTTTAAAATAAACCCCTAAATGGTTGTTTTTTAGTCTATTGCAAATACTTTCTATTTCCGTATTAGATACTATTTTATTGCCTTTGTTTTGTTTTATAATTGTTTCAATATCGTAATTTATTAAAAAATCTATAAATATAGTTCTTTGATAAACGCTTGTAATTAAGTCTATAACGTGCCATACTTTAATAGTGTTAATGTGTATGTATGGCGTGGCATCAAATCCAGTGACCTCTTTTAGTATATTTATACTATGAATCAAAGATTCCTCTCTATTGAAAATATTATAAAACCAATGTTGTGCAACTCCTTTTTCTTTATATTTATCAAATTGCTTGTCTAGTTGTATATCTTCATTTGTAGGCTCAAATTTCATTTTTAAAAGCTGTTTTACTGTTAGTGCTTTGCTTTTGGTTTTGGTTTTCGGCATTAAATCTAGCCTTTGTTTATACTTGTACCAGCCTTGAAAATATAAACTTTCTTTTAAATCCTTAAAAAATGTTTTCAAATTATCTATAAAGTATTCGTCAAATACTGTTATACTTTCCTCTTTCGTTACTATTTCCTCAATTGCTTTTTCAATAAAAAACAATTCATTTTCTAGCTTCAAATTAATGTTTGTGAATTTATAATTTGTTTCTCTATGTAGTACCGTATTTGTTTCTTTAAAGTGTTTATATGCTTTTTCGGTCATAATTGCACCCGTGAAACTTTTTAAATTAGTTGTTTTAGTTTTATATGTTATCCTATAATACAAAGGATGTCCCAAAGGCGAATCACTATAAACCAGTTGTGGTTTTACCTTTTTTTCTAAATAATGTTTAACTGTAATTTTACTTTGTTTTTTCATTTTTTTAGTATTTCGATACTTGCGAAAATATAAAAAAAACACTATAATTTATCAATGTGTGTGTTTATTTTATATATTTGTTCCAAAATCACAACAAAATGAATACTGCAAATATTAAACTTTACGATTTATTTCGCAATGATTTAAAACTTGACGAAGCCAAAGCACGTGAATTTGTCGAAGCTATTGATAGTACCATAAGTCAGGAAGTGCGACAAGATAAAAACGAAATTGCAACCAAAGACTTTGTAAAAAAAGAAATTACAGAAGCTAAAAACGATACTATAAAATGGTTCGTAGGCTTGTTTATTACGCTTGCTTTAATGGTGTTGGGTTTATATGCTACCATTTTATTAAAATAATACTTTTCATATTTCACAAAAAAACCGCCTTTCAAAAATTGAAAGGCGGTTTTTTTGTGTCTTATTGGTTGGCTGTTTTTAGACTACCAATTTTGCACCGCTTTAATATCGTTTTGTAGTGTTTTATCCATTATATGCCCGTAAATCTGTGTAGTTGCTATTTTTCTATGCCCTAATAGTTTTTGTACAGTAGTCATCGGCACGCCTTTATATATCAAAAATGTGGCTGTTGTGTGCCGTGCCGTGTGAAATGTTATTGCCTTGTTTTCAATGTTCGCCAGTGTTGCTATTTCTTTTAATTGTCGGTTACAGTGTTGGTTCGTCAAATAATTAAAGCAAAAAACAGTTCCTAGCTTGTTATATTTATTGATTATTTCCAAAGGCTTTCCGTTAAATATTTGATTTAATGGTATTCGTATATTCTCCTTTGTTTTTTCTAAATCCTTTATTAACCACGTTTCTCCGTCTATTGTGGTCAGGTCGTTTTTTCTTAAACTAAATACATCACTATATCTTAATCCCGTATAAACTGAAAATAAAAACATATCTCTTATTACTTCGTGCTTTTTATTTTCGCCCACCAGTTGTAGTTGTTCCATATTTTCAATTTCCTCAGGCAATAAAAAAATTTTCTTGCTTTCTGTTTGGCTTATTTTAAATTTCCTGAATGGATAGCTTTGAATATTCATTAAATCCTTGTTAATTGCTAGGTTAACAAAGCGTTTAATATTTTTTAAATGCTTGTTAATTGTGCTTTGGTTTAGCTTTTTCGGTGGCAAATTTTTATACTTAATTTCTTGTTTACCTAAAAACAAACTGAATTTTTGCAAAAAATCAAATGTTAAATCTTCAAAATAAACCACTTTTTTAAACTCCCTTAGCTTTTTGAGTGTTGTTCTTTGATTGTTTTTTGTGCCTTGGGTGCTTGTTTGTGTTGGTATTTCCAACTCCATAAACTCCGTAAAGCTTTCAATTTTTGGCACGTCAAACATATTGTCCAACATCGACAAATTGAACGCTCTGCCGTTGTTTATTTTGTCCAGTTCAAAGTTTTCTAAATCCCGTAACGTTTCCGCAATTTTCTTATTTAGTTTTATAGCGTTCGGGAAGTCTGTTTTTATGAGGCTATTTTTAGCGTTCCAGTATTTCGGCTCTATGTAAATATTTGTACTAAAATATTTTCTTTTTCGGTTCAAATAACATTCAATCTGTATTAATGCCTTATCCTCTTCATTTAGTTTTTTCTTGCGGTTGTACACAACTGCAAATCTAGTTTTATTCATAAGTTTAGTATTTCGACGCCACAAACTTAATAATAATTTTTTGGTTTTTTTGTGCTACCCGTTTTATTCGGTAGCACACGGGTAGCACAAACATTGATATTTGACAATAATTTAATTTGTCAAATATTACATAATTGGCTATTAAATAGGGTATTTAACAAAAAAACCACTTAATAAATTAAGTGGTTTTGTAATCCCGACGGGAATCGAACCCATATCAAAAGTTTAGGAAACTTCTATTCTATCCGTTGAACTACGGGACTAAAATTATCTAATTACACTACCGTTTTCTGTCTCTTGGTTCGGCGATACAAAACTAAGTTTTCCTTCTGAGTTTTCGGACATCAAAATCATTCCTTGAGACTTTATTCCTTTTATTTCTCGTGGCGCTAAATTTATCAACACACTCACTTGTTGCCCAATTAAATTCTCAGGTTCAAAGTATTCTGCTATTCCTGATACGATTATTCGTTGATCCAATCCTGTGTCAACAGTTAGTTTTAATAATTTTTTTGTCTTCGCAACTTTTTCAGCAGTTAAAATTGTACCTACACGAATATCCATGCTTGCAAATTGCTCGAAATCAATATTCTCTTTTATCGCTAAAGGTTTTGATTCCTGTTGATTTTGAGTCTTACTTTGGTTTAACTTGTCAATTTGAGCTTGCACCTGTTCGTCTTCGATTTTCGAAAACAAGAGCGTTGGTTCATTTAACTGATGACCTTCTTTTAAGAGCGTAATGCTACCCGCATGTTCCCAAATATAACCGCCATAATTAAGCATTTTCATCAATTTATCTGCTGTAAACGGCAAAAATGGTTCGACTAAAATTTCAAGATTAGCGGCAATTTGCAAACCTATGTTAAGAATGGTTTTCACTCTTTCTGGATCTGTTTTTATAACTTTCCAAGGTTCTGTTTCTGCTAAATATTTATTTCCTAATCTTGCAACATTCATTACTTCGGAAAGCGCTTCTCTAAAACGATAATTCTCTATCGAATTGCTTATTTTTTCAGGATAGCTAATCAATTCATCAATTACAGATTGATCATATTCAGTTAAAGTTCCC
The DNA here is from genome assembly GCA_019751895.1 of Sphingobacteriaceae bacterium. Lineage (GTDB taxonomy): Bacteria > Bacteroidota > Bacteroidia > Sphingobacteriales > Sphingobacteriaceae > Pedobacter. The sequence goes on from JAIEMU010000016.1 coordinate 8,387, forward strand.
AATGCAGGCACTTTCCCTTCGTAATATTTTTGAGTAAGTACGGTTACGCGGTTTATAAAATTTCCGAATACGGCTACTAATTCGTTGTTATTTCTTGCTTGAAAGTCTTTCCAAGTAAAATCATTGTCTTTAGTTTCGGGTGCTGTGGCAGTCAAAACATATCGCAATACATCTTGTTGTCCTTCAAATTCTCGTAAATATTCATTTAGCCATACCGCCCAATTTTTTGAGGTAGATATTTTTTGACCTTCTAAATTCAAAAATTCATTTGCAGGTACATTATCTGCCAGCGTGTATTCACCATGCGCCATCAGCATGGCTGGAAAAATAACACAGTGAAAAACGATGTTATCTTTACCTATAAAATGAACCAGTTTTGTTTCATCGCTTTTCCAATAATCTTCCCAAGTAGCAAGTTCGGTAAGGTCTGACTTTATATAATATTCATCAGCCTTAGGATTCCAAACTCCTAATTTATAATAATCGAACAACTCTTTGGTTGCTGAAATATAACCTATTGGTGCGTCAAACCAAACATACAAAACTTTTCCATCTGCACCTTTTACGGGTACTTTTACGCCCCAATCCAAATCTCTAGTCATCGCCCTTGGCTGTAAACCTGCGTTCAACCAACTTTGACATTGTCCGTACACATTTGGTCGCCATTCTTTATGACTTTCTATATAGGTTCTTAATTTAGTTTCATATTTATCCAAAGGCAAAAACCAGTTTTTAGTTTCTTTTCTTACGGGTGCACTTCCTGATAAAGTTGATTTTGGATTGATTAGATCGGTTGCATTTAGTGTGCTACCACAAGCTTCACATTGGTCACCATACGCATTTTCGTTATTGCATTTAGGGCAGGTGCCTGTAATGTATCTATCTGCTAAAAAAGTTTGTGCCGATTCGTCAAAATATTGCTCGGTGATTTCTTCCGTAAAAATACCTTCATTATACAGTTTTTCAAAAAAATCAGAAGCCGTTTGGTGGTGCATTAAAGATGAAGTACGATGGTAAATATCAAATGAAACGCCAAATTCTTGGAAAGAATCGCCAATAATTTTATGGTATTTATCTACTACTTGTTGAGGTGTAATGCCTTCTTTTTTCGCTTTTAAAGTTATAGGAACGCCATTTTCATCTGAACCACAAATAAATTTCACTTCCTTTTTGTTTGCTCTAAGGTAGCGAACATAAATGTCGGCAGGTAAATACACGCCTGCTAAATGACCAATATGAACGGGTCCATTTGTATAAGGCAAAGCCGCCGTTACGGTATATCTTTTAATTTTATTGTTATCCAATTTTTTACTATGTTTACTTCCCTAAGGAATATTTTGAACTAAAGAGTTACAAATATATATTATTTTACAATGATTAAACAGCCCCATTACTTAAAAAAAGGAGATTCAATCGCTATTGTTTGCCCAGCGAAGAAATTAGCGAAACCAATTGATGCCGAAATTAAGATTTTAGAAAGCTGGGGACTCAATGTGGTTTTAGGAGAAAATATTTATGCACAGCATCACCATTTCGCAGGAACAGACGAAATGAGAGTGGCAGATATGCAAAAATTCTTAGACGACACGCAAATAAAAGCAATCGTTGCAGCAAGAGGCGGCTATGGTTCGGTACGGATTGTGGACGATTTAGATTTTAGTATTTTCAACGAAAATCCTAAATGGATTGTCGGATTTAGCGACATTACAGTTCTGCTTTCGCACACTTTCGCATATTTAAACACCCAAGCCATCCATTCACAAATGCCTTGTACTTTTGAACGTAGTAGCAAAGAGGGGCTTGAAAGCCTACGAAAGTCTTTATTTGGCGAACCTTTAACTTACGATGTAGTCAGTGAATTTGAAAACCGAAGCGGAAATACTGAGGGGATATTGATTGGTGGGAATTTAACGTTATTGACCAATTTAGCAGGCTCGAAAAGCGAAATGAACTTTGAAAACAAAATTCTTTTTATAGAAGATGTTAGCGAGCATGATTATGCAATTGACCGCATGATGCGAACGCTACACCGAAGTGGTAAACTTGCCCAATTAAAAGGATTAATTGTAGGTACATTTGCCGATGTATTGGAAAATGACATCCCTTTTGGGCAAAATGTAGAGGAAATTATTTGGACTTTGGTGAAAGATTACAACTATCCTGTTTGTTTTAATTTTCCTGTTGGGCATATCGCCGACAACAGAGCAATGACAATTGGCAGAATGACGAAATTAACAGTAGATAAGCAAAACGTTTCTCTGAAATTTTTATAAAATGTCAATTTTTAATTCTTTAGGAAAATAAAGAAATAGGGGAGGCTTTTAAAAACCGTATTTTTTTTCAGCACGAGACAGCTTTTATTTACGCACCATGAGATATGCTTGTGAATCGAAAATATAAGTTTAATTTTTTATTAAAAAGAAAAAACCCATCTAATCATACGATTAAATGGGTTTTTTGCGGTCCGGACGGGACTCGAACCCGCGACCTCCGCCGTGACAGGGCGGCATTCTAACCAACTGAACTACCGAACCATTTCCTTTCAAAAAACAAGTTTGTTTCTCTTTGGGAATGCAAATATAGTGTTTTATTTTAAAAACAAAAATTTTTATTGAAAAAATATTAAATAATTGAACCGTCTTTCATTTTCTCTGCATTCTCAGCCAACTGCAATGCGTCTATCAACTCCTGAACACCAGCGCCATCCAAGACATTATTTAAGCTATATAAAGTTAATCCAATACGATGATCGGTTACTCTACCTTGAGGGTAATTGTAGGTTCTTATTTTTGCCGATCTATCACCTGTCGAAACCATTGTTTTTCTTCTTGCGGCTACATCGCCATTTTTTTTCTGCAATTCGATATCATACAATTTACTACGCAACATTTCCATTGCCAAAATTCTATTTCCTAATTGAGAACGGTCTTGTTGACAAACGACAACAATTCCCGACGGTTTGTGTGTTAATTGCACCTTAGTTTCCACCTTGTTTACATTTTGTCCACCAGCACCCCCTGAACGAGAAGTATGCAATTCAATATCCGCTGGATTTATGTACAAGTCAATTTCCTCGGCTTCAGGTAAAACAGCAACCGATGCCGCAGAGGTATGAACCCTGCCTTGTGTTTCCGTATCTGGCACACGTTGTACACGGTGTACGCCACTTTCATACTTCAATTGCCCGTAAACGTCCTCGCCACTCACTTTCAAAATCACCTCTTTATATCCACCGGCGGTGCCTTCTGTAAAGTCAACGGCCTCAACTTTCCAACCTTTGATGTCAAAATAACGGGTATACATTCTATATAAATCACCAGCAAACAAGGCTGCTTCATCCCCACCTGTTCCGCCTCTAATCTCAAAAACAGCATTTTTAGCATCCTCAGGATCTTTAGGTATCAACATCAAACGCACCACTTCTTCTATTTCTTGTTGTTGTACCAATAACAGATCCAATTCTTCTTTTGCCATTTCACGCATTTCTGCATCTTTTTCATTGCTAAGAATTTCTTTATTGGCATCAATATTGCTCATTACGTTTTTGTAGATTTTATATTCCTCTACAATTTTACCTAAGTCTTTATACTCTTTATTTAAAGCTGCAAAACGTTTCATATCTTGCACCGTTTCAGGATTGCTTAATTGTTCTTCAACATCTTCCCAACGAAGTTTTATCGCTTCTAATTTATCTAACATATTTATTGGTATTTTTTTCTGCCTATCAATTAATAATGATAAACTTTTTTATTTAATGCGCAAAAGTACAGAATTAAGCTTAAAGCAAAAATTGTTTAAGTAAGGTTTGAATCAAATTTATTTAATATTAGTTCCTTACCGTCAAAAACAGCGTAGGTGCAATAATTAATCCATTCACCTAAATTAATGTAAGTGCTTTTTTCATTCAGCTTTATATTTAAAGGCAAATGTCTATGTCCAAATACAAAATAATCGAAGTGCGTAGTTTGTAGTTTTTCTTTTGAATAAACGGCTAGCCACTCATTTTCATTTCCTAAAAAAACTTCCTTTTTGCTGCTCGCCACACGACTGCTTCCTGACCAAGCGTTTGCAATTCCTAAACCAATACGAGGCGGCACTAAAGCAAATAGTTTTTGACAAATTGGATTTCTAAATATTTTTCTCAAAAACTTGTATTTCTCATCTCCAGGCCCCAAACCATCGCCGTGATGTAAATAGAACCGTTTTCCATCTCTCTCAATAATCAATTCGTCACTAACAATTTCCATCCCCAGTTCAGTTGTAAAATAATCTCTAACCCACATGTCATGGTTTCCCTTAAAGAAATATATTTTAATTCCTGCATCTGTCATCGAGGCTATTTTGCCTTGCAAACGCACAAATCCTTTTGGTATCACTTTGCTGTATTCAAACCAAAAATCAAAAATATCACCCATTAAAAACAACTCACTACATTGATTTTCGATAGATTCCAACCAGCGGATTATTTTTTTTTCTCGCAACAAACTTTCTTCCCTACTGGGCGAGCCAAGGTGAAAATCAGAAGCAAAGTAAATTTTTTTATTCTCCATCATTTAGTGTAAAACTTGATACAAAGTCACTACATAAAAAATCCCCCTAATGCTTAGGAGGATTAAATGTTCTATTGATTGTTAGATTATTCTTCTACCAATTCTTTTTTGAAAGAATCCAATATTCTTCCGCCTTTGTAGAAATATTTGGTGTAATAGGTTTCGTTTAAATTACTGATTAAAACGCCTTTGTTGGAAGCATGTGCGAATTTATTGTTCCCTAAATACAATCCAATGTGTGTAATTTTACGGCTTCTAATTTTAAAGAAAACCAAGTCACCTTCTTTCAACTCGTCTTTAGAAATAGGACTTGTCATACTGAATACGTCTCTTGAACTTCTTAAAATAGCGGTATTGAATACCTTATCGTAAATTGCTTTGGTAAAAGCCGAACAATCAATTCCGTTTTTAGAATTTCCTCCAAATCGATACGGAGTACCGATCCATTCGTAAATAAATTTATATAGCTTAATGTTAGAAGTCGCATCTAAGGCAACCCCCATTACTTGAGAAAAATATTGCGAAGCCAAATTATCTGGATCCTCAAGTTTAGTGGTTTCTTTTTTGCTTTTCTGTGCGAAACTAGCTAAAGAAACTCCTAATAGAAATATAGTTAATAAAATATTTTTTTTAATCATAACTGCAAAAGACTTAAAGCTAACACTTGAACTATTAACCTTTAAAACGCATCAAAACAACATCTTAATGCTTAATAGCAAAAGTACATTTTTAAACTTAAAATTCCAAACATATCAACAACCTAAAATGTTTTTAACAAAAAATAACAATTATTAGGTCGATTTTAAAGTATTTCTTTTAATATATCGTAATAAAAAATTAAATTTGCTTTCCAAAAAAACAATATATTCCAAAAAATATGAGTTCAGTACAAATAAACAAGGATACCTATCTAAAATGGTTTGAGTCGATGTTGCTCATGCGCAAATTTGAAGAAAAAACAGGTCAATTATATGGTCAACAAAAAATTCGTGGATTTTGTCACTTATACATTGGTCAAGAAGCAGTTGTAGCAGGTGCGGTTTCAGCGATGAAACAAGGCGACTCGATGGTTACAGCTTATAGAGATCATGCGCATGCATTAGCTTTAGGCGTAAGTGCAGATAGTATCATGGCTGAAATGTATGGTAAAATTACAGGTTGCTCAAAAGGCAAAGGTGGTTCTATGCACATTTTTAGTAAAGAACATAATTTTTATGGCGGTCATGGAATTGTGGGTGGACAAGTACCGCTTGGTGCTGGCATTGCCTTTGCTGAAAAATACAAAGGAACTGACAAAGTAAATATTTGCTACATGGGTGATGGAGCCGTACGTCAAGGCGCACTACACGAGGCTTTTAACATGGCTATGCTATGGAAGTTGCCTGTAATTTTTGTTTGCGAAAACAATGGATACGCAATGGGAACTTCTGTAGAAAGAACTACAAATATGCTAGATATCTACAAAATAGGATTGGGCTTTGATATGCCTTGCGCTCCTGTAGATGGAATGGATCCTGTAGCTGTACACACCGCTATGGATGAGGCAATTGAAAGAGCTCGTAAAGGAGATGGACCTACGTTTTTAGAAATGAGAACCTACCGTTACCGTGGACACTCGATGAGTGATCCAGCAAAATATCGTACTAAAGAAGAGCTAGAAGAATACAAGGCAAAAGATCCAATTGAGCAAGTACGTGAAACTATTTTAAAGGAAAAATATGCCACCGAAAAATGGATTGAAGAGGTTGAAGAAAAAGTGAAAACAATTGTGGATAATTCAGTGAAATTTGCTGAAGAATCTCCTTGGCCTTCTGAAGATGAACTATATAAAGATGTATATGTTCAAACAGATTATCCATACGTAATAGACTAATTTTAAATACATTTTAATAAATATATAATAAATGGCTGAAATAGTTAGAATGCCCAAAATGAGCGATACCATGACCGAAGGGGTAATGGCGAAGTGGCATAAAAAAGTTGGCGACAAGGTGAAGAGTGGTGATGTATTGGCTGAGGTTGAAACCGATAAAGCTACAATGGATTTAGAATCGTATTGGGATGGAACCTTATTATTTATTGGCGTTGAAGAAGGAAAAGCTGTTCCTGTTGACAATATTATTGCGGTAATCGGTGCTGAAGGCGAAGATTACAAAGCGATTTTAGCAACTGAAAGCAATACTCCAGAAAGTAACGTTGCTACTTCAGAACCTTCAAAAGAAACTTCGTCTAGCAATGCTTCAACAGGCATTAGCGATGCAGAAATTGAGAAAATGGGTGTTACGGTAATTCGTATGCCGCTTTTAAGTGATACAATGACTGAAGGTGTAATAGCTGAATGGCACAAAAAAGTAGGCGACACCGTAAAAGATGATGACATTTTAGCGGATGTGGAAACGGATAAAGCGACAATGGAAGTAATGGGCTACGCAAGTGGTACTTTGTTGCATATTGGCGTCGAAAAAGGCAATGCAGCAAAGGTAAATGGTATTATTGCTATTGTGGGTAAAGCGGGAACAGATATTTCAGCTATATTAGCACAAGGTGATCAGCCTGTAAGTGCAGCAGCAGCAAGTACAAATTCGCTAAAAGCGGAAACAACTGCGCCAGCTGAAGCTCAAAAAGTTACATCTCAAAATAATACAAGAATTATAGCCTCGCCTTTGGCAAAACGTATCGCTAAAGAAAAAGGTATTGACTTAAATCAAGTAGCAGGTAGCGCAGAACGTGGTCGAATTATCAAAAAAGATATAGAGAACTTTAAAAATGAGTCTTCGGCACAAAGCACAGCTAAAGAAACTTCAATCACAAGCATTCCTCAATTTATTGGCAACGAAAAATATACTGAAAAACCAGTGACGCAAATGCGTAAAGTAATTGCTAAACGTTTGGCAGAGAGCTTATTTACTGCACCTCATTTTTATTTAACAATGAGCATTGATATGGATGGCGCTATTGCTGCCCGTACCAAAATCAATGAATATGCACCTACAAAGGTTTCTTTCAACGACTTGGTTTTGAAAGCTTGTGCAATTGCATTGAAACAACATCCTGTTATTAATTCATCTTGGTTGGGCGATAAAATTCGTTTCAATGAGCATGTAAACATTGGTGTTGCTGTTGCGGTTGAAGATGGCTTATTAGTGCCTGTAGTTCGTTTTGCAGATGGAAAATCACTTTCTCATATCTCTGCTGAAGTGAAAGATTTTGCACAAAGAGCAAAAGCTAAAAAATTGCAACCTGCTGATTGGGAAGGTTCAACATTTACCATTTCAAACTTAGGTATGTTCGGTATCGATGAGTTTACAGCGATTATCAATCCGCCTGACGCTTGTATTTTAGCCGTTGGAGGTATTTCTCAAGTTCCTGTTGTAAAAAATGGAGCAGTTGTACCGGGCAACATTATGAAAGTAACTTTAAGTTGTGATCATAGAGTTGTGGACGGCGCAAGTGGGGCTGCATTTTTACAAACACTTAAAAACTTATTAGAAGAGCCTGTTAGATTATTAGTTTAATCTAAAACACATCAAACAAACAGTTCAATTAAATATTGCATTGCCCCCAAAAAGTTAGATACTATTTGGGGGTTTTTTATGTAAACACTGCTATTGGGTGTTTACGTTTTAAATTCTTTTTCCATTGCTACAGCTCCCATGAGAGAAAGTACGGATTCTGAACTTGGCATTGCCCCTCTCATTTTCAATACCCGTTTATAATCTCTGTTTAGTCTTTCTATCCAGTTGGTTGAGTAAATCATTCGCTGAATTTCTGGAGGGTA